>NZ_JAMLIG010000001.1:3710000-3888962 GCF_023954305.1 Mesorhizobium sp.
GGCGATCGACCTGCTCGAACGGACGGAGCCGCCGCCGGGTGGCCGGCGCATCGCTGTCCTGGGCGATATGCTCGAACTCGGCGCGCATGCCGAGCGGCTCCATGCGGGTCTCGCCGACCTTATCGCGCCGACGAAAACGGATCTCGTCTATCTCGGCGGTCCCGAAATGGCCGCGCTCGCGGCACGACTGCCGCCCGAGCGGCTGGGTGCCTGCGCGGCCAATGTCGACGAACTCAAGCCGATCGTGCTCGCGGCGCTCCGCCCGGGCGACGTCGTCGTCGTCAAATCATCGAAGGGCATCGGCTTTTCCAAGCTGGTCGACGCCCTGATCAAGAATTTTCCTGTCGAAGGCGAGAGCCAGAGACGCGCCTGAATTCCGTCCGTGGGGGGCGAACCGCATGCTGACCCTTCTCGTTGATTTCGCCGACCAGATCTCGGCGTTCAACGTTTTCCGTTACATCACCTTCCGTGTCGGGGGGGCGCTGATCACGTCGGCGCTGATCGTGTTCATGTTTGGCCCGGCGATCATCAACTCGCTGCGCATCCGGCAGGGCAAGGGCCAGCCGATCCGCGCCGACGGGCCGCAAACGCATTTCAAAAAGGCGGGCACGCCGACGATGGGCGGGCTGATGATCATGACCGGCATTATCGGCTCATCGCTGCTGTGGGCAAATCTCGGCAGTGTCTACGTCTGGGTCGTCCTGTTCGTGACGGTGTGCTTCGGCGCCATCGGCTTCTACGACGACTACATGAAGGTGACGAAGCAGTCGCATCTCGGCGTCTCCGGCCGGGTGCGGCTGGCCATCGAATTCACCGTCGCCGGGATCGCCGCCTACGTGATCCTGCGGGCGGGCACTGCGCCGTTCTCCTCGTCGCTCACCTTTCCATTCGTGAAAGGTTTCCTCGTCAATCTCGGCTGGTTCTTCATTCCCTTCGCGGCGGTCGTGATGGTCGGCGCCGGCAATGCGGTCAATCTCACCGACGGGCTCGACGGGCTGGCGATCGTGCCAGTGATGATCGCCGCTTCGTCGTTCGGCGTTATCGCCTATCTTGCCGGCAACGCGGTCTTCGCCGACTACCTGCAGATCCATTTCACGCCTGGGACCGGGGAACTCGCCGTGGTTCTGGGCGCCGTGATCGGGGCGGGGCTCGGATTCCTGTGGTTCAACGCGCCGCCGGCTGCGATCTTCATGGGCGATACCGGGTCACTGGCGCTCGGCGGCCTGATCGGCTCGATCGCGGTGGCTACCAAGCATGAGATCGTGCTCGCCATCATCGGCGGCCTGTTCGTAATGGAGGCGATGTCGGTGATCATCCAGGTCGGCTACTTCAAGATGACGGGCAGGCGCGTGTTCCTGATGGCGCCGATCCACCATCATTTCGAGAAGCTCGGCTGGACCGAGAGCCAGATCGTGATCCGCTTCTGGATCATCGCCGTCATCCTGGCCCTGATCGGCCTGTCGACGCTGAAGCTCAGATGATCCCGGCCACCTCCCTTTCCGGCAAGAAGGTCGCGCTGTTCGGTCTCGGCGGATCGGGTATCGCGACCGCGCGCGCGCTGATCGACGGCGGGGCGAACGTCACCGCGTGGGACGACAATCCGGACAGCGTGGCCAAAGCCTGCGCCCAGGGCATTCCGACGGTCGACCTCAGACAGGCCGACTGGTCGGGCTTCGCCTCCTTCGTGCTGTCGCCCGGCGTGCCGCTGACCCATCCGAAGCCGCATTGGACCGTAGACCTGGCGCGAGGCGCCGGGGTGGAGATCATCGGCGACATCGAGCTGTTCGCCCGCGAACGCCGGCGGACGGCGTCCGGGGCGCCGTTCATCGCCATTACCGGCACCAACGGCAAGTCGACGACCACGGCGCTGACTGCCCATATGCTGGCTTCGGCGGGGCGCGACACCCAGATGGGCGGCAACATAGGCCGCGCCGTGATGACCCTCGATCCGCCGGCGCCGGACCGACACTATGTGGTCGAGTGCTCGTCCTACCAGATCGACCTCGCTCCGTCCGCAGACCCGACGGCCGGGGTGCTGCTCAATCTCACGCCGGACCATCTCGACCGGCACGGCACGATGCAGCACTACGCCGCGATCAAGGAACGGCTGGTCGCCGGCAGCGAGACGGCGATCATCGGAGTCGACGACATCCATTGCGCGCAGATCGCCGACAGGCTGGAACGGGCAGGGCACGACGTGGTCCGCATTTCCAAGAGGCTCGCCGTGACCGACGGCTACTTCGCCGATGGTCTTGCGCTGCTGAAAGCGGAAGGCGGGCGCATCACCCAGGTCGCGACACTGGAGGATATCGGCTCGCTGCGCGGCCAGCACAATGCGCAGAACGCGCTTGCCGCCGTCGCCGCCTGCCTTCGGGTAGGGCTCGACCTCAAGGACATCCAGCCAGGCCTGGATTCCTTTCCCGGCCTCGCGCACCGCATGGAGCAGATCGGCCGCAAGGGCAACGTGCTGTTCGTCAACGATTCCAAGGCGACCAACGCCGACGCGGCGGCGCCTGCGCTGTCGAGCTTCCCGCGCATCTACTGGATCGCCGGCGGTTTGCCCAAGGAAGGCGGAATCGAACCGCTGAGGTCGTTCTTTCCGCGCATCGCCCGAGCCTATCTGATCGGCGAGGCCGCTCCGGGCTTCTCCGCGACGCTCGGCGAGGCGGTGCCCTACGAGATTTCGGATACGCTCGCAGCCGCCGTGGACCATGCGGCTGCGGATGCCGCAAGGGACGACGCCGGCGATGTGGTCGTGCTCTTGTCGCCCGCCTGCGCCAGCTTCGACCAGTTCAAGAATTTCGAGGTCAGGGGCGACGCGTTCCGCGCCGCCGTTCTGGCGCTCGACGGCATAGAGCCCATCGGAGGGACACGCTGATGACCAGCCGCACCGATCGCGGACTTGTTTCCAACTGGTGGTGGACCGTCGATCGCTGGTTCCTCGCCGCCTTCCTGTCGCTGATGGTCCTGGGTATCGTGCTTTCCTTCGCCGCGAGCCCCGCGGTGGCCGAGCGCATCGGGCTCGAGGAATATCACTTCGTCACACGCCAGATCGTCTTCATGCTGCCTGCGCTGGCGGTGATGCTCGGCGTTTCTTTCCTCGATCCCCGCCAGATCCGGCGGCTGGCGATCATTCTGCTCATCGGCTCGATCGTGCTGATGGTGCTGGCGCTGTTCGTCGGCGTCGAGATCAAGGGTTCGCGGCGCTGGGTATCGCTCGCCGGCATCTCGCTGCAGCCGTCCGAGTTCCTCAAGCCCGCCTTTGTCGTCATCTGCGCCTGGCTCTTCGCCGAGCATGCCCGCCAGCCCGACATCCCGGGCAACTTGTTTGCCATGATCCTGCTCGGCCTAGTGGTGACGCTGCTCGTCGCCCAGCCCGACCTTGGCCAGACGATGCTGGTCGTGGGCACCTGGGGCGTGATGTTCTTCATGGCCGGCATGGCCTGGCTGTGGATCATCGTCCTCGGTGCGCTGGGTCTGGGCGGTGCCTTCGCCGCCTACACGGCCTTCCCGCACGTGGCCGAGCGCATCGACAAGTTTCTCACCGGGGAGGGCGACACGTTCCAGACCGACATGGCGCGCGAGGCGATGATCAGCGGCGGCTGGTTCGGTCGCGGACCCGGCGAGGGCGACGTCAAGAACGTGCTGCCGGACAGCCACACCGATTTCATCTTCTCGGTGGCGGCGGAGGAATTCGGCCTGGCCCTGTGCTTCCTGCTCGTCGCGCTGTTCGCCTTCATCGTGCTCAGGGGCCTGAAGATCGCCCTGCGGGAACATGACGACTTCACCCGCTTCGCCGTCGCCGGCCTGGTCATCCAGTTCGGGCTTCAATCGATCATCAACATGAGCGTGAACCTGCATCTGATGCCGGCGAAGGGCATGACGCTGCCCTTCATCTCCTACGGCGGCTCCTCGCTCGTGGCCATGGCGCTGTCGATGGGCATGGTGCTTGCGCTGACGCGCAAACGGCCGGAGACGCTCCGGTCCGGCTTCGGTGCCTTCGGTGGCACGCGTGTTATACCGGCCGAATAGCCGATGGCGAAGGGCGTCATCCTGCTTGCCGCCGGCGGAACCGGCGGACATCTCTTCCCGGCCGAGGCGCTGGCACACGAGCTGACGGCGCGCGGCTGGGACGTGCATCTGGCGACCGACGACCGGGCGGAGCGCTATGCCGGAACGTTCCCGTCGTCGGCGATCCATCCGATCCGCTCGGCGACGTTCGGCTCGAAGAACCCGGTCGCGCTGGCGCGCGCTTTCTGGCGCATATGGCAGGGCGTGCGCCAAGCCTCGGCGGTGATAGCGCAGATCAGGCCGAAAGCAGTGGTGGGCTTCGGCGGCTATCCGACGCTGCCGCCGCTCTATGCGGCGACGCGGCGCGGCGTGCCGACCTTGATCCACGAGCAGAACGCGGTGATGGGCCGTGCCAACAAGGCGCTTGCCGCGCGGGTATCGGCCATTGCGGGCGGATTTCTGTCGCCCTCCGGCCCGCATGAGGGCAAGACGGTCGTCACCGGAAACCCGGTGCGACCAGCGGTGATCGCGGCGTCCAGCGTCGACTACGCGCCGTCGCCAGCGGGCGAGCCATTCAACCTGCTCGTTTTCGGCGGCAGCCAGGGTGCTCAGTATTTCTCGGAGGCCATTCCGGCCGCGATCGGCCTCCTGCCGCCCGAACTGCGGCAGCGGCTGCGGCTCGTGCAACAGGCGCGCCAGGAGGACGAGGCGAATGCCCGTGCGGCGTATGTGAAGCTCGGCGTCGCAGCCGAGCTCTCGCCGTTCTTCACCGACATGGCCGATCGCATGGCAAAGGCGCATCTCATCATTTCTCGCTCCGGCGCCTCCACGGTAGCGGAAGTGGCGGCGATCGGACGTCCGGCCATGCTGGTTCCGTATCCCTATGCGCTCGACCACGACCAGGCTGCGAACGCGGCGGCACTTGCGGCCGCCGGCGGTGCGCAGGTCTGCCCGCAGGCGACGCTGACGCCGCAGGTGATCGCGGACAAGCTCGCCGAATTCATGACCCGGCCCGAACTCTGTTCGACCATGGCCGCCGCCTCCCGCTCCGTCGGCAAGCCGGAGGCCACGATGTTGCTCGCGGACCTGACAGAGGCTATTGCCTCTGGACAGACGGTTCGGGCGTACAAGGGAGGTGCCGGCGCATGAAGATGCCGCAGACAATCGGGCTGGTCCATTTCATCGGCATCGGCGGCATCGGCATGAGCGGCATCGCCGAGGTGCTGCACAATCTCGGCTATCAGGTGCAGGGTTCCGACCAGGCCGACAGCGCCAACGTGCAGCGCTTGCGCGACAAGGGCATCGCCTGCTTCGTCGGCCACAAGGCCGAGAACCTCGGCAAGGCCGAGGTGGTCGTCGTCTCGACCGCAATCAAGAAATCCAACCCGGAACTCGTTGCCGCGCGCGAGAAGCTCTTGCCGATCGTGCGCCGCGCCGAGATGCTGGCCGAACTGATGCGCTTCCGTCAGGCGATCGCCATCGGCGGGACCCACGGCAAGACGACGACCACGTCGATGGTAGCGACGCTGCTGGAGGCGGGTGGGCTCGACCCGACCGTCGTCAATGGCGGCATCATCAATGCCTACGGCACCAATGCGCGCATGGGCGAGGGCGACTGGATGGTCGTCGAGGCGGACGAGAGCGACGGCACGTTCCTGAAGCTGCCGGCCGACATCGCCGTCGTCACCAATATCGATCCCGAGCATCTCGACCACTACGGAACGTTCGACAAGGTGAAGGAGGCGTTCAGCCAGTTCGTCGAGAACGTGCCGTTCTACGGCTTCGGCGTGATGTGCATCGATCATCCGGAGGTGCAGTCGCTGGTCTCCCGCATCGAGGACCGTCGCGTCGTCACCTATGGCGAGAACCCGCAGGCCGACGTGCGCTTCCACAATCACCGTATGGACGGGGCGGCATCGCTGTTCGACGTTACCATCCGCAACCGCAAGACCGGCGAGATCGTCTCGATCGACGGCCTGCGCCTGCCTATGCCCGGCCGCCACAACGTTTCCAACGCGACCGCCGCGATCGCAGTGGCCCACGAACTCGGCATTTCCGACCGGGCGATCAAGGCCGGCATCGCTTCCTTCGGCGGCGTCAAGCGACGCTTTACACATACGGGTTCGTGGCACGGGGTCGAAATCTTCGACGACTACGGCCATCACCCGGTCGAAATCCGCGCCGTACTCAAGGCCGCGCGGGAATCGACCAAGGGTCGGGTCATCGCGATAGCCCAGCCGCACCGCTATACGCGTCTGCGCGACCTGTTCGACGAGTTTGCTTCCTGTTTCAACGATGCCGACACGGTGCTGCTGGCCCCCGTCTATCCGGCCGGCGAAGAGCCGATCGAGGGCGTGAGCTCCGACGCGCTGACCGCGCGCATCCGCTCCGGCGGCCATCGTGACGCGCGCCACATCGAGGGTGCCGCCGCCGTCGCGCCGATCGTGCGGGACATTGCCCGGCCCGGCGACTACGTCGTGTTCCTGGGCGCCGGCAACATCACGCAATGGGCCTATGCGCTGCCGAAGGAACTGGCGTCGGGCGGCGACGGGGCGTCCGGATGAGCGGCGCCGACTTTCTGCAGCGGCTGGGGGGGCGGCTCGACGGCCTGCGTGGCCGCATCACCCCCAATGCGGAGATGGACAAGATCACCTGGTTCCGGGCCGGCGGCCAGGCCGAGGTCCTGTTCCAGCCGGCAGATGAAGAGGATCTCGCCGCCTTCCTCAAGGCGGTGCCGGTCGAGATACCGGTGATGGTCGTCGGTGTGGGCTCGAACCTCCTGGTGCGCGACGGCGGTATTCCGGGCTTCGTCGTGCGGCTGTCGGCAAAGGGGTTCGGCGAGGCGGACGCCATCTCGCCGACGCGCATCCGGGCGGGGGCGGCGTGTCCCGACAAGCGCGTCGCGGCGCTGGCGCTGGAGGCCGGCATCGGCGGATTCCATTTCTATCACGGCATTCCCGGCGCGATCGGCGGGGCGCTGCGGATGAATGCCGGGGCCAACGGCGTCGAGACGCGCGAGCGCGTCGTCGAGGTGAGGGCGCTCGACCGCACGGGCAATTTGCATGTGCTCACCAACGCGCAGATGGGCTATTCCTACCGTCACTCCTCCGCGCCGATGGACCTGATCTTCACCTCCGCCGTCTTCGAAGGCGTGCCGGACGACCGCGACGCCATCAAGGCCGCGATGGACGCCGTCCAGCATCATCGCGAGACGGTGCAGCCGATCCGCGAGAAGACCGGCGGCTCGACCTTCAAGAACCCGCCCGGCACCTCGGCCTGGAAGGAGATCGACGAGGCGGGCTGCCGCGGCCTGATCATCGGCGGCGCGCAGATGTCGCCGATGCACTGCAATTTCATGATCAATACCGGAACCGCGACCGGCTACGACCTCGAATATCTCGGCGAGACGGTGCGCGCCCGCGTGCTGGAGAAGTCCGGAATCCGCCTGGAATGGGAAATCAAGAGACTCGGAAACTTCAAGAAAGGCAAGGAAGTAGACGAGTTTCTGGGGCAGTTGCTTTAGGATCCGGACGCCGCCGGGGAGGATCTTCGATGGACCACTCCACCCGTCCGCCCCATTCGTTCGATCCCGGCTTCGCGGAGGCAATCGTCCTCGATGCCTGGCTGCAGCGCGAGATCGTCGCCCGGCGGGGCGTCAACACGGCGCCTGCCCTGGCGGATCGGAGCGAAGGGCTTGCCCTCGAACGACTTGCCGTCGCCCTTGCCGCAAGTCCGCAGGTCGCTGGCTTCCGCAGCTGCCTCGGCTGGACGCGCGCATTTCTCGATCCGGAGGAGACAGCCCTCCCGATCGACGCGAAGGGCTGCGAGCTTCCGGATCACATCCTGCGCCGCGGCGCGCCGCCCCCCGGCGCGGAATCGGCCAGGGTCGAGGTAACGCTGCCGGCCGCCGACACGCTCGTCCTGTTCGAGTTCCTCTGCCGGGAGATCGACGAGCAGGACGGGGCCAGACTGCTTGCCGCCTTCGTCAGCCCGGCAGAATTCTGGGCGCTGAACAACCTGCACTGCGTGCTCGAGACCGGCGAGTTCTACTCGGCCCTGGAAGACTACGGCACGCAGTTGGAGGCCGCGCGCGCGACTCTCGTCGCGTCGAAAGCCTTGTAGCCACAAGCACTTGCACGCCAATCGGAAAGCCAGGCGCAAGCTTCGCGGCCCTCTGCGCAATCTTGGCTTGCCAGCGAATCCCAGTTCTGATTCCTTGGGCCAAAGCGTTTCCTGATTTGAGTCGTTCGACGCGTAGCCGCGTTTTCCGTCTGGCGGGGGAATCCACCGGAAGACTCGGACTCTGAATCCTCGAGACGTCATCGCCAACCCGACCGGAGAGGGGCATGACTGGCAAACACGTCGCTGTTCTTATGGGCGGATTCTCGTCCGAGCGGCCCGTGTCGCTGTCCTCCGGCAATTCCTGCGCGGATACTCTCGAGAAGGTCGGCTACCGCGTCACGCGCGTGGACGTCGGTCGCGATATTGCGCGCGTGCTGGCGGAACTGGCGCCCGACGTCGCTTTCAACGCGCTGCACGGGCCCTACGGCGAGGACGGCACGATCCAGGGCATCCTCGAATATCTTCAGATCCCCTACACGCATTCGGGTGTATTGGCGTCGGCTCTGGCGATGCACAAGGAGCAGGCCAAGCGGGTCGCCAAGGCGGTCGGCATTCCGGTGGCGGAATCAAGGGTGGTAAGCCGGCACGCCATCGGCGCGAAGCATCCGATGAAGCCGCCCTATGTCGTGAAGCCGGTCAGCGAAGGGTCGAGCTTCGGCGTCGTGATCGTCCAGGAAGACCAGTCGCATCCGCCGCAGGTGATCGGTTCCGCCGAATGGCGCTACGGCGACACCGTCATGGTCGAGCGCTACATTCACGGCCGCGAGCTGACCTGCGCCGTCATGGGCGACGTGGCGCTGGGCGTCTGCGAGATCATTCCGGTCGGCCATTCGTTCTACGACTACGATTCGAAATATGTGAAGGGCGGGTCGAAACACGAAATCCCTGCAAAAATTTCACCGAATATTTACCAAAAAATACAGACACTGACCCTCAAGGCTCATCAAGCAATCGGCTGCCGGGGCGTTTCCCGTTCTGATTTCCGCTACGACGACCGCCATTCGGAAAATGGCGAGCTCGTTTGGCTCGAAGTCAACACCCAGCCAGGCATGACGCCGACGTCGCTCGTGCCCGAAATCGCCCAGCATGCAGGGCACGATTTCGGCGAGCTCTTGAGTTGGATGGTGGAGGACGCGTCGTGTTCGCGTTGAAGTCGGCCCAGGGTGCGCGGAAAGAAGTGGCTGGTTCCACGGTCTCCCGCGCGGCTGCCTTTTGGGACGGGCTGGTGCTTCCGCGCTGGCTGCGCAAGCCTGCGCGGGTGCTCGGCCGCGTACTCGGCGGCGAGGTCGCGGTGCCGCGCTATGCGGCAACGACGATGACGGCCGTGTTCCTCTCTGCCACCGGCGTCTATGGCGCGATCCTCGGCGGGCACGGTCCGGCGATCGTGCAGGCGGTAACGGCGCGCAGCGGTTTCGCGGTCGAGGATGTGCGCATGGCCGGCAACCGCGAGACCTCCGAGATCGACATTCTCCAGGAACTCGGTCTCGACGGCTGGACGTCGCTGATCGGTTTCGACGCCGACGCCGCCCGCGAACGCATCGCGAAGATGCCATGGGTCACCGCCGCTTCGGTCAGGAAGATCTACCCCAACGTGATCGAGGTCGAGATCGCCGAAAAACGGCCGCTGGCGATCTGGCAGCACGGCCGGCAGCTGTCGCTGATCGACGACGCTGGCCGGATCATCGTGCGGTTCAATCACCAGCGCTACGCAACCCTGCCGGTCTTCATCGGCGCGGGAGCGAACGAGCGCGCGGCCGAATTCATGGCCAGGATCGCGGCGACGCCGCAACTTTCGGCCCGCGTGAAGGCCTTCATCCGCGTTGCCGACCGCCGTTGGGACTTGAGGCTCGAAAACGGCGTGACGATACGGCTTCCGGAGCATGGCGAGGATGCTGCGATTGCCGAGATCGCGCGCCTCGACCGCGAGCAGGGCATCCTGTCTCGCGACGTCGCCGCGGTCGACATGCGGCTGGAGGACCGCGTCGTCGTCAAGCTGACGCGGGAAGCCGCGACGCGCCGCGAGGCGGCGCTGACCGAACAGGCCAAGAAGTCCGGCAAGCCGGGGAAGAAGATATGAGCTGGCTCGCATCCTCCAAGTCGGCCGGCGCGCCCAAGTCGGGGATCGTCACGGTTCTGGACGTCGGTTCGAGCAAGGTGTGCTGCATCATCGCGCGCGTCAAACCCCGCGAAGAGAGCGCGCGCCTGCCTGGCCGGACCCACAAGATGCAGGTCATCGGCATCGGCCACCAGAAGTCGCAGGGCGTCAAAGCCGGCATGATCGTCGATCTCGACAAGGCCGAGCAGGCGATACGGCTGGCGGTCGACGCGGCCGAGCGGATGGCGGGACTCACCGTGGAGTCGCTGATCATCAACCTGTCGGCCGGCCGGTTGAAAAGCGAGGCCTTCCAGGCGTCGATCAATCTCGGCGGCCACGAGGTCGACGCCAACGACATCAAGCAGGTGCTGGCGGCAGGCTCGAGGCAGGCGCTGCGCGCCGAACGCGAGATCGTGCACTCGCTCGCGGTCGGCTTCTCGCTGGACGGCGAGCGCGGCGTGCGTGACCCGCGCGGCATGGTGGGCGAGACGCTGGGCGTCGACATGCATGTGTTGACGGGCGACGCCGCGCCGCAGCGCAATCTCGAACTGTGCATCAACCGCGCACATCTGTCGGTCGAGCGCATGGTGGCCACTCCCTATGCCAGCGCGCTGGCGGCGCTCGTCGACGACGAGGCGGAGATGGGGGCTGCCTGCATCGATATGGGCGGCGGCACCACCACGCTTTCGGTCTTCTCGGAAGGCAAGTTCGTCTATGCGGACGCGATTCCCGTTGGCGGCGGTCATGTGACGCACGATTTGGCGCGCGGGCTTTCGACTCGTCTGGAAGACGCGGAACGATTGAAGGTTATGCACGGTTCGGCCCTGCAGACCGGTGCGGACGACCGCGACATCGTCAGCGTGCCGCCGATGGGCGGCGACGAGAGCGACGTGCCTCTGCAGGTGCCGCGCGCGGTGCTGACCCGCATCGTGCGGGCGAGGATCGACGAGACGCTGGAACTGGTGCGCGACCGGCTCAACCGGTCGGGCTTCGGCAATACCGTCGGCAAGCGCGTCGTGCTCACCGGCGGGGCGAGCCAGCTGTCCGGCCTGCCGGACGCGGCGCGGCGCATTCTCGGACGCAACGTCCGCATCGGCCGGCCGCTCGGAATCCACGGCCTGCCGGAAGCGGCGAAGGGGCCCGCTTTTTCGGCAGTCGTCGGACTGATGATCTATCCCCAGGTCGCCGGCTTCGAGACGAGGCGCGTCGGCGGAATGCGTATGAAGAGTAACGGCACCGGAGGGCGGCTCCACCGTGTCGGTCAGTGGATCAGAGACAGTTTCTAGTACCAGTGGGGCTGCGGCCCGTAAGATTGGCGGCCGCGCGGCGAGGCGGCGGGAAAGGCAAAGGACGAGGACAATGACGATCAATCTCAAGAAGCCGGACATCACAGAGCTGAAGCCGCGTATCACCGTGTTCGGCGTCGGCGGCGGCGGCGGCAACGCCGTCAACAACATGATCACAGCCGGGCTGCGCGGCGTCGAGTTCGTCGTCGCCAACACCGACGCCCAGGCGCTCGCCATGTCCAAGGCCGAGCGGATCATCCAGCTCGGGGCCAATGTCACCGAAGGCCTCGGCGCGGGCTCGCAGCCGGAAGTCGGGCGAGCCGCGGCGGAGGAGTGCATCGACGAGATCGTCGACCACCTCGCCGGCACGCACATGTGCTTCGTCACCGCCGGCATGGGCGGCGGCACCGGCTCGGGTGCCGCTCCGGTCGTCGCCCGGGCAGCCCGCGAGAAGGGGATCCTGACCGTCGGCGTCGTCACCAAGCCATTCCACTTCGAGGGTCAGCGCCGGATGAAGACGGCGGACTCGGCGATAGAGGAACTGATGAAGAGCGTCGATACGCTCATCGTCATCCCCAACCAGAACCTGTTCCGCATCGCCAACGACAAGACCACCTTCGCCGACGCCTTCGCGATGGCCGACCAGGTGCTCTATTCGGGCGTCGCCTGCATCACCGACCTGATGGTCAAGGAAGGCCTCATCAACCTCGACTTCGCCGACGTCCGCTCGGTCATGCGCGAAATGGGCAAGGCGATGATGGGCACCGGGGAAGCCTCCGGCGAGGGCCGTGCGATGGCCGCCGCCGAGGCCGCGATCGCCAATCCTCTGCTCGACGAGACCTCGATGAAAGGCGCCAAGGGCCTGCTGATCTCGATCACCGGCGGCCGCGACCTGACCCTGTTCGAGGTCGACGAGGCGGCGACCCGCATCCGCGAGGAAGTCGATCCGGACGCCAACATCATTCTCGGCGCGACGTTCGACGAGGAGCTGGAAGGCGTCATCCGCGTGTCGGTGGTCGCCACCGGCATCGACAAGACGGGCCTGGAAATGTCGGCGCCGCCGCTGCGCCAGATGCCGAAGCCGGTGGCCAAGCCGCAGCAGCCCGCCGCGGAGATCCGCCCGGCAGCCGCGCCGCAGCAGCCCGTCGCCCGCGCCGTGGAAGCGCCGAGGATGGAAGAGCGTGCCGTCGATCCCATCGCCGAAGCGATCCGGGCGGCCGAGGTGCATGCTGCCCCGGCACATGCCGAGCAGGATTTCCGTCCGAAGAGCACGATCTTCCAGCAGCAGGCCGCCGAACAGGCCGCGCGGCAGGTTCAGCAGCCGGCGGTGCAGGAAGCCCCCGCCGTGCAAACCGCTCCGCGCATGCCGCGGGTCGAGGATTTCCCGCCGGTCGTTCATGCGGCGCTCGAGGCGCAGCAGGCGGCACGCGCCGCCGAGCCCGACGAGCGCGGGCCGATGGGACTTCTCAAGCGCCTGACTTCGAGCCTCGGCCGCAAGGAGGAGGAGCCCGCCCGTCTCCAGCCGGCCCAGCCGCGCGAGCCGAAGCTGCAGCCCGCGCCGGAAGCGCGCCGCCTGCCGAGCCAGGATCCGTCGCTCTACGCTCCGCGCCGCGGTCAACTCGACGATCACGGGCGTGTGGTGGCCCAGCCGAGGGCGGTGCAAGAGGACGACCAGCTGGAGATTCCGGCTTTCCTGCGCAGACAGGCGAACTGACGCTCGCCGGCAGCGGTTCGGATGACGTGAGGGAGGGGTTTCGGCCCCTCTCTTGCTGTTTGAAAAACCCGATAATAAACAGTTGGTTATCTCAAGGTGTTGAGATGCGACTGTCGTAACACGGAGTAAGAAACCGTGATTTGGCGACTCCCTGCACACCAACTATCTTCGCGGCAGGACTTTGATTGGATCGGGCCTATTTGGGGATGGTGACCCGATCGACGCTGGCAAGACGAGACTAATGTTCCGCGTGACGGAAGCATGCCAGCCGAGGCGGGTGTATGGGGCTCAGTTTGCAAGAATATCAGACGACATTGAAATCGCGCGTGACGCTGTCGGGCATCGGCGTGCATAGCGGCAAGGCGGTTTCGATTCACTTGAATCCCGCCGATCCCGACACCGGAGTAGTTTTCAGCAGGATCGACCTGGACGGCGGTGCGCGGGAGATTCGCGCGCTCGTGTCGGAGATCGGCGCGACCGATCTGAGCACGGTTCTCGGCGATCCGGCCGGCGCCCACGTCGCTACCGTCGAGCACCTCATGGCCGCGCTGCTTGGTCTGGGCATCGACAACGTCGCCATCGAGATCGACGGGCCCGAAGTGCCGATCCTCGACGGAAGCGCGGCGATGTTCGTCGACGCCTTCGATCAGGCCGGCATTGAAGTTCAGGACGCGCGCCGCCGCTACATCCGAATCGTCAAGCCGGTCCGCATCGAGCACGGGTCGTCCTGGGCGGAGTTCCGACCGCACAACGGTACGCGATTCGAGATCGACATCGAGTTCGACAGCCCGGCGATCGGTCGCCAGACCTTCGCCGCGGAGGTCGATCCCGTCCGTTTCCGGAAGGACGTCTCGCGCGCGCGCACCTTCGGGTTCATGCGCGACGTTGAACGGCTGTGGGCCGCGGGTTATGCGCTTGGCTCGTCGCTCGAGAATTCGATCGTCATCGGCGACGATCATCGCGTGATCAACGTCGAAGGCCTGCGATTCGGCGACGAATTCGCGCGGCACAAGACGCTGGATGCCATGGGCGATCTCGCGCTGGCGGGCGCTCGCTTCATCGGCTGCTTCCGTTCCTGGCGCGGCGGCCACAAGCTCAATGCGGCGGCACTTCGCCGTCTGCTGTCGGACCGCAGCGCATTCGAGATCGTCGAGACGGTTCGTCAGGGCCGCGGGCGGGTCGGGGAGATGGTCGCCGTCAATGCCCCCGTCTATGCGCCCTGGATGATCTGAGCACAGGCCTTATCCGCCACAAAAATGCGCCATTGAATGGGCACAGCGTTGCCCAATTCCGGCGGTTATGATTTATGAACCGTTCCGGGCCAAAGTCATTTCGCCCATAGGTTTCGGGCGCACCGGAGAGGCAAGTCCATGTCGAAGCTGCCGCACAAAGCGAGCCTGATCTCGCGACTTCCGATGCTGGCCGTTCCGATCGTGCTTGCTCCCCTCGCATTGTCGGGTTGCATGGGTTTCGGGGGCGAGAAGGATCTCGACCTGTCGACCTATGTCGAGGAGACCGATCCGGCCGACAAGCTCTACAACGAAGGCCTCGCGAACATGAACGCGGGGCGGATGGCCGAGGCGATCCGCAAGTTCGAGTCCGTCGATCGTCAGCATCCCTATTCCGAGTTCGCACGCAAATCGCTTGTGATGGGATCCTTCGCCAACTATCGGCAGGGCAATTACGAGGAGGCGATCAGCGGCGCCAAACGCTATATCGGCCTCTATCCCTCCTCGCCGGACGCGGCCTACGCCCAGTACATCATCGGGCTCAGCTACTATCGCCAGATCCGCGACGTGACGCAGGACCAGAAGGAAGCCCGCCGCACCGTCGAGGCCATGGACGAACTCGTCCAGCGCTGGCCGGAATCGGAATATGTCGAGGATGCGAAGGCCAAGATCCGCTTCGCCCGCGACCAGCTCGCCGGCAAGGAGATGCAGGTCGGGCGCTACTATCTCGAGCGCCGCGAATACATCGCGGCGATGAAGCGGTTCCGCGTCGTCGTCGAGACCTATTCGAACACCCGCCACGTCGAGGAGGCGCTGGCGCGCCTGGTCGAGGGCTATTACGCAATGGGGCTCGCCTCCGAGGCGCAGACTGCCGCCGCCGTGCTCGGCCACAACTATCCGGACAGCCAGTGGTACAAGGATTCCTACGCGCTCTTGCAGAAGGGCGGGCTGGAGCCGCGCGAGAACACCGGCTCCTGGATCTCGAAGGCGAGCCGCGCCATCCTCGGGACCTGATCCGCATTTCATGCTCTCGCGCCTGTCGATCCGCGATATCGTCCTGATCGAACGGCTGGACCTCGACTTCGGCTCGGGTCTTTCGGTACTGACCGGCGAGACGGGTGCGGGCAAATCCATCCTGCTCGACGCCCTTTCGCTGGCGCTCGGCGCGCGCGGCGACGCTTCGCTGGTGCGCCACGGCGCGGCGCAAGGCCAGGTGTCGGCGGTGTTCGACGTGCCGGGCAACCATCCGGCGCGGGACCTTCTCGAGGCGAATGCGTTCGAGACCGACGGCGATATCATCCTGCGCCGGGTGCAGTCGGCTGACGGGCGCACCCGGGTCTTCGTCAACGACCAGCCGGCCAGCGTCGGCCTGATGCGCGACCTCGGCCGCCTGCTGGTCGAACTGCACGGTCAGCACGACGAACGGGCGCTGGTCGATGCAGCCGCCCACCGCGACCTGCTCGACGCGTTCGGCGGGCATCTGGGCGAAGTCGCGGCGACCGCCGCGGCCTTTCGGCAGTGGCGTTCGACCGAACAGGAGCTGGCCCGCCACCGGGCCAAGGTGGAGGCCGCCGCGCGCGAGGCGGACTATCTGCGTGCTTCGGTCGCGGAACTCTCGGGTCTCGATCCCCAGCCCGGCGAGGAGGAGGAGCTCGCGGAGAAGCGCGCGCGCATGATGCGGGCCGAGAAGATGGCGACGGAGGTCGGCGACGCGGTCGAGACATTGTCGGGCTCGACGTCGCCCGTGCCGGTGCTGTCCAGCCTGTTGCGGCGGCTGCAGCGCAAGGAGGCCGAAGCGCCGGACCTTCTCGGCGAGATCGTCAGGACCCTGGACGAGGCGCTGATCGCGCTGGACGGCGCGCAGGCGGCGGCGGCCGCGGCGGAACGAGCGCTCGATTTCGATCCACGGGTGCTCGAACAGACAGAGGAACGCCTGTTTTCGCTGCGCGGTGCTGCCCGCAAATATGCCGTGACGGTCGAGAACCTGCCGGCGCTGCGCGATTCGATGGTGGCCGACCTTGCCGATCTCGACGCGGGCGAGGGAAGGCTCGGCCAGCTCGAGAAGGCGGCGGCGGAATTGCGCGGTGCCTATGACCGCAAGGCCGAGCACCTGTCGGCGCTGCGCCGGGCCGCGGCGGAAGCGCTTGCCACCGCGGTCATGGCCGAACTGCCGGCGCTCAAGCTCGAGCGGGCCGAGTTCATCGTCCAGATCTCCACGGAAGCCGCCGACCGGGCGGAGGAGGGGATCGACCATGTCGAGTTCCAGGTGCGGACGAACCCCGGCACGCGGCCCGGGCCGATGATGAAGGTTGCCTCCGGGGGCGAACTGTCCCGATTCCTGCTTGCACTGAAGGTGGCGCTCGCCGACCGCGGCTCGGCACCGACGCTGGTCTTCGACGAGATCGACACCGGTGTCGGCGGCGCGGTGGCCGATGCGATCGGCAAGAGGCTGGCGCGGCTTGCGAGGCGGGTGCAGGTGCTTTCGGTCACGCATGCGCCGCAGGTCGCCGCACGCGCGGCCACGCACTACCTGATCTCGAAATCGGGGATCGACCGCGTCACGACTGCGGTGGCCGAGCTCGGGCAGTCCGACCGCGGCGAGGAGATCGCGCGCATGCTGGCGGGCGCCACGATCACCGACGAGGCGCGCGCGGCCGCGCATCGCCTTCTGTCGGAAAGCGCGGGCTGACAGGAAGCGTCAGCAGCGTGGATCGCGGCGGGCGGAGCGATTTACAAACTCCGCCGTTTGACCGAAACCTGTCCGCCTCCAACCGCCCAAACGGATGCGCCATGACCTTCGAGAAGACGCCCGTCGAGAAGCTCACCGAGGAGCAGGCCGCCGAGGAGCTCGCGCGGCTCGCCGCCGAGATCGCGGAACACGACCGGCGCTATCATGGCGAGGACCAGCCAACCATCTCGGATGCCGCCTATGATGCGCTGAAGCTGCGGAACGCGGCGATCGAGGCGCGGTTTCCCGAACTGATCCGGGAGGATTCGCCGTCGAAGTCGGTCGGCGCGGCGCCGTCTTCCGCCTTCGCGCAGGTCCAGCACGCGCGGCCGATGCTGTCGCTCGACAACGTCTTCTCCGACGAGGACGTGGTCGATTTCGTGGCCTCGGTCAGGCGCTTCCTCAACCTGCCGGCGGATGCCGAACTGGTCTTCACCGCCGAACCCAAGATCGACGGGTTGTCGATGTCGCTGCGCTACGAGAATCGCCGGCTGGTGACCGCAGCGACCCGCGGCGACGGCGCGACGGGCGAGAACGTCACGGCCAACATCCGCACCATTTCCGACATCCCGGAGCGGCTGCCGGCCGACGCACCTGACATCGTCGACGTGCGCGGCGAGGTCTACATGCGCCGCGACGATTTCCTCGACCTGCAGAAGCGCATGGCCGAAAGCGGTCAGACCTTTGCCAATCCGCGCAATTCGGCCGCCGGCAGCCTGAGGCAGAAGAACCCGGAGGTGACCAAGTCGCGCCCGCTGAAGTTCTTCGCCTATGCCTGGGGCGAGACGTCGGAACCGCTGGCCGACACGCAGTTCGACGCCGTCCGGCGATTCCGCGACTGGGGCTTTCCGGTCAACGAGCGGATGAAGCGCTGCGGCTCGCTGGAGGAGATGCTGGCGCAGTATCGGGCGATCGAGGCGGATCGGGCGAGCCTGCCCTATGACATCGACGGCGTCGTCTACAAGGTCGACCGGCTCGACCTGCAGGAGCGGCTCGGCTTCCGCTCGCGCTCGCCGCGTTGGGCCACCGCGCACAAATTCCCGGCCGAGAAGGCGACGACGGTGTTGAAGGCGATCGACATCCAGGTCGGCCGCACCGGGGCGCTGACGCCGGTGGCGCGGCTCGAGCCGGTGACCGTCGGCGGCGTGGTGGTGGTCAACGCGACGCTGCACAACGAGGACTACATCAAGGGCATTGGCAATGACGGCCAGTCGATCCGGGGCGGGCGTGACATTCGCGTCGGCGATACGGTGCTGATCCAGCGCGCCGGCGACGTCATTCCGCAGATCCTCGACATCGTGCCGGAGAAGCGGCCAGGGGATGCGAAGCCCTACGAGTTCCCGCATCTCTGCCCGGCCTGCGGCAGCCATGCGGTTCGCGAAGAAGGCGAGGCGGTGCGCCGCTGTACCGGCGGGCTGATCTGCCCGGCGCAGGCGGTGGAGCGGCTGCGCCACTTCGTGTCGCGCAATGCGATGGATATCGAGGGACTTGGCGAAAAGCAGATCGAGTTCTTCTTCAACGCCGAGGATGAGGCGCTGCGGATCCGCGAGCCGGCCGACATTTTTACCCTCAAGGCGCGCCAACAGGCCTCGCTCACCAAGCTCGAAAACATCGAGGGCTTCGGTGCTGTCTCGGTGAAGAAGCTGTTCGACGCCATCGATGCGCGCCGCGCCGTGGAGACGTCGCGCTTCCTCTTCGCGCTCGGCATCCGGCATATCGGCGAGACCAACGCCAAGCGGATTGCCCGCCACTTCACCAGCTTCGAGGCGATCCGCTCGGTCGCTACCGAGGCCGATGTCCCGGCCGGCAGGGGCGACAGAGGCAATGCCGCCTGGCAGGAGCTGAACGCCGTGAACGGCGTCGGCGAGGTGGTCGCCGAAGCGCTTGTCGAGTTCTTCAACGAGGAGCACAACCGCGACGCCGTCGATGCGCTTCTGCGGGAAGTCCAGCCGGCCGACGAGGAAAAGGTCGGGCAGGTCGAAACGCAGTTCAGCGGCAAGACGATCGTCTTCACCGGTTCGCTGGAGCGCATGTCGCGCGACGAGGCGAAGGCGATGGCCGAACGTCTCGGCGCCAAGACGGCGGGTTCGGTGTCGAAGAAGACCGATCTCGTCGTTGCCGGGCCGGGCGCGGGTTCTAAGCTCAAGGCCGCTACCGACCTCGGTATCGAGGTGATCGACGAGGACGAGTGGTTCAGGCGCGTTGAAGGGTGAAGCCGAGGTCTTAAAGCAACGAGTTGAATTGCTCTGGGGTGAGCCGGGCATCTTTCAGGATATGAGACAATGTCGACCGCTTGATCGGTCGGTGGGCCGGATCCGTAAGCTTGAGGGTTTCGTCCCTTGTGTGCTTCTGCAGCCTGATGTGGCTTCCGCGTTGGCGAACTACGACCCAACCGTCGCGCTTCAGCGCGTTGATGACCCTGTCATAGTTGATGCTGGGGACCTTGGCCGCAGCCATGACGTACTCCTAGACCGTTTCATGGCTAGATGGAATCGCTCTGCCGGCGGTCATTTGGCTCAAGGTCGAGGGTTTCGGCGACGGTCGTATCGGGATACGGCCGAGCCGGAACCCGAAGGATTTGGGCCAAATGCATCCGGCCCGCCGGTCGCCCCCGCTTCTTCGAAGCGGGAAAGGACGACCGGCAACTTTGGATGGTCGGTTTTGCCGAAGGCAAACCGACGGGGGTTTCCCGCTGGCGGGCGATGTTCGGTGGGCAATCGATCCACCGGATCGATTGCTGGTCCACCTCACCGTCAGGCGGACTGGGCCGTGCCACCAGCACGACCTGCACCGTCCTGCGGACCCTGGCGGATCGCCTCGCCATCGGAGAAACAGAGCCGTTTCCATCTAACCATGAAACGGTCTAGTCAAAGGGGAGCCGCACGTCATGCGCTGGTGAGACACTGACATATGATTCGACGGTCACCTCAAAAGCTCAGTTCGCTGACTTCCGCGCCGGGAGCGGCGATTCGGTCATCATCCACCTCTTCGAGGTAGAGTTCGACCGCTTCGCGGATGTTCCGCATAGCCTCGTCTCTCGTATCTCCTTCGGAGACGCAGCCGGGAAGAGATGGAACAAACACGGTAAACCCCCCTTCGGGGCTGGGTTCGAGGACAATACGAAGCTTCATCGCTCACTCTCCAACTCACCTATGAAATAGGCCGCGCTGAACGCTGGCTCAAGCGAATTCAACTGACATGGCAGCGGGGCGCACCTAAAAGGCCGGGTCGATAGGACGCGTCATGGCCGCAGAGATCTTCTCTTCTTCCCGTACCACAAGCCAGTTCTGGTCCGGCTTCCGCCTCGGTATCCCGGTGGTCGTCGCCTCGGCCCCGTTCGGCGTGCTGTTCGGGGCGCTCGCCGCGAAGCAGGGCATGGCGTTCACAGACGTCGTGCTGATGAGCGCGACGATCTTCGCCGGCGCCTCGCAGATGGTCGGCATCGAACTGTTTGGCAAGACGATCCCGGCCTGGGTGATCGTCGCTTCGATCTTCGCGGTCAACTTCCGCCACGTGCTCTATTCGGCGGCGGTCGGCCGGCGCATCACGCACTGGCTGCCCTGGCAGAGAGCGGTGGGATTCTTCTTCCTCGTCGACCCGATCTATGCCGAGAGCGAGCGCAAGATCGAGCATGGGGAGACCATCGGTTTCTCCTGGTACATGGGCATGGCGATCCCAGTCTACGTGATGTGGATCACGCACTCGGCGGTGGGTGCGGGGTTCGGCGCACTGATCCCGGATACCCATGCGCTCGGGCTCGATTTCCTGCTGCCGATCTACTTTCTCGGCCTGGTCATGGGGTTCCGCAAGCGGCCGCGCTGGCTGGCGATCGTACTTGCCTCCGGCATCGTTTCGGTGATCGCGTATCATTATGTCGGCTCGCCGTGGCACGTCTCCATCGGGGCGGCGGCGGGTATCCTGCTGGCGGCGGCGCTTGCCAAGCCGCATCCGCCGGCCGATCCGGAGCCGGACGAGAGCGGGGTGCCGCTGTGAGCGAGACCGTCTGGATCATCCTCGCCGGCGCAGTCGCGACCTATTTCGCGCGGGCAGGCGGCCATCTCGTCCTCTCGCGCTTCGAACGCATTCATCCCCGCGTAGAGGCGGGGCTCGACGCCGTGCCGGCGGCGGTGCTGACAACGCTGTTCGCGCCGGCTCTTTTCAATGGCGGCCTGGCGGAGATCGGCGCGATGGTCGCCGCCGGCGCGCTCGCGCTGCGCTTTTCGCTGATGCCGATGTTCATCGCCGGCGCCGTCGTGCTGATCGGGCTGCGTTACCTGCTGGGGTGATGGCGATCCTCGAACGGTGAGGTCGCCGATTCCAGCCAGACCCGCTCGTCGCCGGTTAGAAGCGGAGCGACCTCATGGCGGACGCGGGCATGATAGGCGTTCAGCCAGTCGAATTCCTCGCGCGTCAACATGGCGGTGACGATCATGCGCTTGTCGAAAGGTGCGAGCGTCAGGGTCTCGAAACGATGCATCGAGATGTCGCCGCCTTCGATCGGTTCCGGTTCGGTGACGACGATGAGATTCTCCAGCCGGATGCCGTAAGCGCCCTCCTTGTAGTAGCCCGGCTCGTTCGACAGGATCATGCCGGGCAGCAGCTTCTCCATACCGGTTTTGGCGATGCGCTGCGGCCCCTCGTGCACGGAGAGGAACGAACCGACGCCGTGGCCCGTGCCATGGGCGTAGTCGAGACCGGCCTTCCAGAGCGCGGCGCGGGCGAAAGCGTCGATGTCGGCGCCGCGCGTGCCGGCCGGGAAGCGCAGCATCGAGAGCTGGATCATGCCCTTCAGAACCAGCGTGTAGCGCTCGCGCATCTCCTGGGTCGGTTCGCCGATCGGCAGCGTGCGAGTGATGTCGGTGGTGCCGTCGTGATATTGTGCGCCGGAATCAACGAGATAGAGTTCGCCCGGTCCGAGCGTCCTGTTGGTCGCCGTCGTCACCCGGTAGTGGATGATCGCGCCGTTCGGGCCGGCGCCGGAGATCGTGTCGAAGGAGATGTCGCGCAGCGGCATCTGCAATTCGTCGCCTGTCCGGATGCGGAAATTCTCCAACGCGCGCACTGCGGCGATCTCGTCCACCGATCCAGCCGGCTGCGCTTCGAGCCAGCGGACGAAGCGCGACACGGCCGCCCCGTCACGACGATGCGCGTTGCGCGAGCCGGCGAGTTCGGCCGCGTTCTTGGCGGCGCGGGGCAGGCGGGCCGGATCGGCAAACGCCAGGACCGTCCCGCCGCACTCCTCGATGATCAGTCTCAGCTTTTCCGCGGCCAGGCCGAAGTCGAGGCCGATCTTTCCGTCGTCCCTGGCAAGTGCCGCGAGGCGCTCGTCGAGGGTAGAGGGCGGGCAGATGTCGGCGAGCTGGGTCAGATAGGCTTCCGTCTGGCGAGGCAGCTTCCGCTTGTCCATGAACAGCAGGTGAGGTCCGTGCGCTGCCACGATCGCGAAACCGAGCGCCAGCGGCGTATGCGGCACGTCGCGCCCGCGGATGTTGAAGGCCCAGGCAAGCGAGGACGGGTCGGTCAGGACGGTGTGGGCCAAGCCTACCTTGCGCAGGCTTTCGGCCATACGAGCAAGCTTGTCCTTCGCCAGCTCGCCGGCATAGTCGAACGGCTGGATATCGACCGTCTCCAGCGGCGGCCCCGGCTGGTCGTCCCAGATCGCATCGACGGGATTGTGTTGCAGAGCGACCAGCTCTGCGCCGCGCTTCTCCAGCGCCGCCTTGAACGCCTTCGCCTCCGAAATCGTATGCAGCCACGGGTCAAAGCCGATGCGGGCCCCGTTGGTCGCATTCTCGCCCAGCCATTTCGCCGGCGGCGTGTCGATCAGGCTCTGCACCGTGAAAACGGAGAGATCGACCTGCTGGCGCACCTGGAGCGTATAGCGGCCGTCGACGAAGACCTGGGCGCTGTCGGCGAGAATGATCGCGACGCCCGCGGAGCCGGTGAACCCGGTCAGCCACTGCAGCCTTTCGGCACGCGCCGGCACGTATTCGCCCTGATGCTCGTCGGCGCGGGGCACGATGAAACCGTCGAGGCCGTGCCTGCCCAGCCATTCACGCAGGCGGGCGACGCGAGCCGGACCCTGCGAGGGATCCGAAGCGACATCGAAACTCTGGAACATGCTGCTCTGCACCGGTTTGCGGGAGGCGCGACGGTAACCGCCGGGAGCGGCCGATGCAATGCGCAGAGCTTGAGACGCAGCTGTGAATATTGCGTTGCACAACGAGCCCTTCGCACATGCAAAAATGCATATCGCAAATGCGAGATAAAGGGTGGTGAATCAGGGACGCATTGCCTACGTTGTGGGGCGTGGAGGATGGATAATCCTACCGACGGAGACCATCATGACCGATACTTCAAAGCCTGGCTTCTTCCGCAATGCGCTGAACTCGCTGATCGAGGCTCGGGCGCGTCAGGCCAACTCCTACGTCAATGGCGCGCTGCTGATGCTCGACGATGAGACGCTGGCCAAGAACGGCTACAGCCGGGAAGCACTGCGTCGCAACGCGCGCGCGTCCTACATGTTCTGAGAATGTTCCGGTAGTGCGCGGCCACCCGCGCTTGCGAAGGCGGCTGGAGACAGCCGCCTTTCCGATTCCGGGCTGGCGCTCTACCGCTTGAGGTGGATGGCGACCCAGCCTTCCCGGTGCAGCGTGCGGACATGCCTGAACCGCTGTCCGACATAGGCCGCCACGACGGCATTGCGCTGGCTGTCCAGAATGCCCGAGAGAACCAGCGAGCCGCCCGGAGCGATGTGACGGGCCATGTCAGGCGCCAGTCGCATCAGCGGGCGGGCGAGGATGTTGGCGACGATCAGGTCGAACGGGCCGGCGGCGGCGAAGACCGGATGGTGAAAGCCGACAGCCGTCTCGCAGGTCAGGTACGAGGCCACGCCGTTGATGCGGGCGTTTTCATCTGCCACCTCGGTCGCGACCGGGTCGATGTCGGTGGCGAGCACGGGAATATGCGCCATCTTCGCCAGTGCAATGGCCAGAACGGCGCTGCCCGTACCGAGGTCCAGAGCATTGCGAGGGTGCTCGCGACGCACAACTTCCGACAGGACCTGCAGGCAGCCGGCGGTCGTGCCGTGATGGCCGGTGCCGAAGGCGAGCCCAGCCTCGATCTCGATGGCGATGTCGCCGATGCGCCGCTTGTCGCGGTCGTGCGAGCCGTGCACGAGAAAACGGCCGGCGCGGACGGGCTTCAATCCTTCGAGCGACTTGGTCACCCAGTCGATGTCCGGCACCGGCTCGACGGCGAAGGTGCGTGACGAGGCCTCGTCGGGGACCAGCGCGGACAGTCGCTCGGCGACGCCCTCTTCGGCCTCGTCGGCATAGGCCGAAATCTCGAAGACCGCCGCTTTCTCGTCGACTTCGAAGATGGACAGCGGCCAGGCCTCTTCCTCCAGCGCAGCCTCGAGCACGGCGAAGGTATGTTCCGCTTCGGCCTTGGTCGCGCGGAGAAAGTAGCGAAGCTGGCCCACGCTCAGGAACCAGCCGCCAGCCGCTTGAGCTTGGCGATCGCCGCCTGGGCGTTCTCGCCGTAGGCGATGGTGCCGGCGAAGGCGCCGCCCTTGTCGAGCAGCAGTACCGAGGCGGTGTGGTCCATCGTGTAGTCGCCGTCGCCGGTCTCGACCTTGCGCGAATAGATATTGAAGGATTTCGCCATCGCAGCGACCTTGGCGGGATCGCCGGTCACGCCGGTGATGCGCTTGGAGACATTGCCGACATATTGGTCCATGATCTCCGGCGTGTCGCGCTCCGGGTCGACCGAGACGAAAAAGGCGCGGATGTTCTCGCCTTCGGCCCCGAGCTGGTTCAGCCAGCCGTCGAGTTCGAACAGCGTCGTCGGGCAGATTTCGGGACAATGGGTGAAGCCGAAGAACACCGCCGAGGGCTGTGCCCTGAACTCCTTCTCGGTGATCGGCTGGCCCTTCTGGTCGACGAGTGCGAACGCGTCGCCATAGGCTTCGCCCGAACTCATCTTCGCATACCAGCCGAAGGCGACGTAGCCGATGCCCACGGCGACAAGGAAAAGAAGCCCGTAGAGGATCGCGCGCATCGAAGTCACCGGAAGCTGGAAAGAGGCTGCTGCGTCAGAGACACCACGAGAGGCCGGATGCGGAAAGCGACATCAGCATGGCCGAGCCGTTTTCGATCCAGGCCGCGAAGGCGACGCCCGAGAACGCGCCGATCGCTACCGCGGCGATTGCCGCGCGCAGGAGAAACGCCTTTCCGGATCCCGAAAATCTGACCATCCGCATCATATAGCTGCCCGTCGAGTTCGGCGCAAATGCCACGATGCCGCGTTGGCTTCGGGGCGGGGATCGGCGAAGCTGCCGCAAACGAAACCCCGGAGAGCGATATGGCCATCCCCGTCCGCAAAGGTTATTCCCTGCTGCAGATAGCCCTGCACTGGCTGGTGGCGGTCCTGATCGCGGTCCAGATCCTGTACCATGAGCCGATGGTGGGTGCGTGGGATGCCGTGCGCCAGGGACTTGCCATCCCCGCGGACCTCAATCTGGGCGTCACCGTGCATGTCGTCGCCGGCGTCTCCGTGCTTCTGCTCGTGCTGCTTCGGCTGGGCGTGCGTATCGCCCGCGGCGCGCCCCGCGTTCCGGAAAACGAGCCGGCGCCGCTGAAGTTCGTCGCCAACGCCACCCACATCCTTCTCTATGCGCTGATGATCGCCATTCCGCTGGGTGGGCTCGCGGCATGGGCCGGCGGCGTGAAAGAAGCGGCGCAGATCCACGGGCTGGCAGCCAACCTCCTGTTCGCGCTCGTCCTCATTCACATCGCCGGTGCGCTGTACCAGCGTTTCGTGCTGAAGACCGACGTGATGACACGTATGGTGGTCCCGGAGAAGTGAGGGATTCCGGCATTGGCGACATTGCGCGGCGGGACCATCCTCCCCACCTGTTGCGCGGTCGTCCAAGGAGATCTGCCATGAACCGTCTCGCCGCCGCAGCGCTTTTCCTCGGCCTCGCCGCGTCTCCAGCTCCCGCGCAGGAGGTCGGCGAAGTCGGCGTCGACTGGCTCGGCAACGACATCATCGTCGAGGCGTTCAAGGACCCGCAGGTCGACGGCGTCACCTGCCACGTCTCCTATTTCGAGCGCGGGGTGATCGACCGGCTGCAGAAGGGCAACTGGTTCGAAGACCCCTCCGACTCCTCCATCGCCTGCCGTCAGACCGGGCCGATCACCATCCGCGACATCGACCTCGACAAGGGCGGCGAGGAGGTCTTCAACCAGGGCATCTCGCTGATCTGGAAGCAGCGGGTCGTCAACCGCATCTACGACAAGACCAACGACACGCTCATCTACCTGTCGCATTCGCGCCAGGTGCAGGACGGTTCGGCCAAGATGTCGCTTTCCAGCGTTCCCCTCTACGGCCAGACGGTGACCTGGACGAACGGCAAGCCGCAGTAAGCTTGTCGACGGCGAAGCGGGCGCGTATTGGCGGATCATGTCCGACGAGCGCTTCCTCTCCGACGAACCGCGCATCCATCCGACCGCCGAATTGAAGGGCTGCCGGCTGGGCCGTCACGCCGTGGTGGGCGAGCGGGTGATCCTGCGCGACGTCGTCGTGGGCGACTATTCCTATTTCGAGCGGAACGCCGAGGCGATCCATGCCGACATCGGCAAGTTCTGCTCGATCGCCGCCAACACCCGCGTCAACGCGCTGGAACATCCGATCGAGCGGGTGACGCAGCACAAGATCAGCTACCGGCCGAACGAATATTTCCGCTTTCTCGGCGTCGACCAGGCGTTCCGCGCGCGCCGGGCGGGCAAGCGGGTCGCGATCGGGCACGACGTCTGGATCGGCCACGGCGCGGTGGTCATGCCGGGCGTCTCGGTCGGCAACGGCGCGGTGGTCGGCGCCAGCGCGGTGGTCACGCGCGATGTCGCGGCCTATGCGATCGTGGCGGGGGCCCCGGCGAGGCCGATCCGCCAGCGATTCTCCGGCGAGATCGCCGCGCGCCTGGAGAAGCTCGCCTGGTGGGATTTTGCGCGCGAGAAGCTGTTCGAGGCGGTGCCGGACATGCAGGCCTTGTCGGCCGAGGCATTCCTCGACAAATGGGAAGGTCGAGGCGAGGGGCGAGCCACAGGCGCGGGAGAGTTGCCATGATGGGTGTTTCAACCAGAAAGCTCAACTCCGGCGCCGAGATGCCTGTCATCGGCCTCGGTGTCTGGCAGGTGGCGGACGAGGAAGCCGCCGACGTGGTGGCGACGGCGATCGGCGCCGGCTACACCAGCATCGACACGGCCGCGATCTACGGCAACGAGCGCGGGGTGGGCGAGGGCATCCGCCGCGCGGGCTCTCCGCGTGAAAGCCTGTTCGTCACCACCAAGGTATGGAACGACCGGCAGGGCTACGATGCGACGTTGAAGGCGTTCGACAAGAGTCTCTCCCGGCTCGGTCTCGACTATGTCGACCTCTATCTGATCCACTGGCCGGCACCGCGGCAGGACTTGTATCTCGACACATGGAAGGCGCTTGAGAAGCTGAACGCCGAAGGCCGCGCGCGTTCGATCGGCGTATCGAATTTCCAGATCCCGCATCTGGAGCGGCTGTTCGACCATTCTGGCATCCGCCCGGCGGTGAACCAGATCGAGCTGCATCCGTCGCTGCAGCAGGCGGAGCTGCGCGCCTTCCACGCCGCCCACGGCATCGCCACCGAGGCCTGGAGCCCGCTGCAGCGCGGCGCGGTGAACAGGCCGGAGATCGTGACGATCGCGGCCAAGCACGGCCGCACGCCGGCGCAGGCGATCCTGCGCTGGCACGTGCAGCTCGGCAACATCGCCATCCCGAAATCGGTGACGCCCTCCCGCATCCGCGAGAACATCGCCGTGTTCGACTTCGAGCTCGACGCGGCGGACATGGCGGCCATCGAGAGGCTCGAATCCGGCCGGCGCACCGGCCCGGATCCCGACACGTTCAGCTGACCGGGGGAACCGCCCGCGTCGGGCCGCGTTCCTGCGCACGGTCCAGCGCAGGAGGGGTTCATGCAGGACGAGATCATCCGCATCCTGTTCGGCGAGGCCGAAACCGCCGATCCGTGGTTCTATGTCGAGATCGTGTTCCGCACGCTGGTCATGTATCTCTACACGATCTTTCTCGCGCGCATGGTCGGCCATGACGCCATCGGGCAGATCGGCCCGTTCGAGTTCGTGCTCGTCATCGCCGTCGGCTCGGCTGCGGGCGATCCGATGTTCTATCCCGAGGTCGGGCTGTTCCAGGGCATCCTCGTCATCACCGTCGTCGTCCTGCTGCACCGGGCGACCGGGGCGCTGCTTGCGCGGTCCGCCCGCGTCGAAAGCATGGTCGAAGGCGATCCGGTGCTGGTGGTGGAGGAGGGGCGGATCCGCGAAGAAGCGCTCGGCTCCGGCTCGCTCAGCCTGCGCGAACTCCTGGCGCTGCTGAGGGTCGAAGGGGTGCGCGACGTCGGCGAGGTCGAGAGGGCCTATTTCGAGAACAATGGCAAGCTTAGCGTCTTCCGCTACCCGGCCGGCGAGGCGCGGCAGTCGCGCCCGACCGCGCCGCTGCGGACGGCGAACTAGCCTTCCGCCTTCATCGACCGCGCCTTCTCGAGCAGCACCTTGCGGTCTCGACCGTGCAGCGCGATCAACTCCTCCGCCTGCTTGGGCGAAAGGTCGGAATTCTCGGCGAGGAACTTCACGTCCTCGTCGAGAAGCGCCTCGCGCGGGCCGGTCTTGACGGCGCCGGGCATCAGTTGGGCCTTTCGATCAGCTTGTTGAAGCGGCTCACCTGGCCGTTGTCCAACAGGTCCTGGTGCAAGAAGGCGAGCTTGCGGTCCTCGAAGATGTCGAAGAACTCGTCCCAGCTGATTTCGCGGAAGCCGTCCTCGGCTTCGCCGAAGTCGATGCGCAGGACGCCGCCGCCGACGACTGCCGGGCGGCCCTTCCGGCTTTCGACCCATTTGCGGATGACTTTGTGATTTGTGGTGGTGACGGCTTCGGTCATTGGCTTGCTCCTCGGCTCTGATCAGGCAACGAGGCGGGAGCGCGATCGTTCCCCTCGCGGACTTGGATGAAAGGGTAGCGGTCGCGGATGCGGGCGTTGAAGAAGCGACCCTTGGAGAAGGCGCGGCGGAAGTCTCCCGCCACCTCGGGCGGCACGCCGCGATAGTCGTAGCGCCGGCCCGACGCGACGAACCAGACGGACAGCACCATTGCCGTCTCGTCATATTCGAACCGCCAGATCGAAGTCGAAGGCATGTCAGCCCCCAGTGTCGCTATTGGACGCGGCGAGTGGCTTCGATTCCGGCGACCCCCGATGGCGCAGGAAGATCGACAGGACGACGAGGACAGCCGTCGACAGGAATTCCGACTGCCAGTTCTGGAACGACTCGAACCAGAAGGTCGGGTCGCCGAGATGGGCGACGAGGGAAGCGGCAGGCTGTCCATGGGCCAGCGCTTCCTCGTTGCGCGCCTCGGCGCTCGACAGCCAGTGCAGGACGAAGGACAGGACGAAGAGCAGCGCCAGCACCAGGCCGAGGCCGTGGTCGTAGATCCATTCGCCGATCCGGCTTGCCGCGCGACGATGCGGCGGGACCTCGTCGCCCGGCCGATAGGGGTCGTCCGGGTCCCGCGATTCGGCCGAGCCGCGTTGGAAGAGGATCGCGGTCAGGACGACATAGGCCGACATCTGCAGGAACTCGCTCTCCCAATTTTCGAAAAGGGCCGACAGGAAGGAGCCGGACAGGAGATAGACGCCGAGCGTCAACGCCGATTGGCCGTGGAGGGCGCGCATCTCGTTCTCCTGCGCCAGGCCGGAAAAGAGCATGCCCGCGAGGCTGAAGGCGAAGGCGCCGAGAAGCACGATGGTGAGGCCGTTGTCGCGCAGGACTTTCATGACGGTTTGCTCCGCAGCCGATGAGTGAGAAACGGGCGGCAGGCGCCGAGGTTGCGGAGCGCCGGGCGCCGCCATGTTCCTGCCGATTTCGGAATCTGTTATCGCAACGTAAGGCGGCCGGCGAAGCGGGCGCTGTTCCTGGACCGAGGGGGTAGGATGTCTGATACTTTCGCAGGGCGCCTGAGCCGGCGCGCATTTCTGGCCGGCGCGGCGGGTGCCGGCCTGTCTCCGGCCTTTCCGGCGCTGGCGCAGATGGAGCGCAAGCCGAACACCACGGTTCCCGACCTCGACAGCCCGGCGAGGATGTATGCGGCGCTGGTCGACGGCGGCCACCAGCTGCCGGCGATCCCGGTCGACAAGCTCAACAAGCGCCTGGTGCGCCAGGTCGTCATCGACCCGACCTTCGAGAAGCCCGGCACGATCGTCGTCGACACCTCGACGCACTATCTCTATTTCGTGCTGGAGGGGCGCAAGGCGCTGCGCTACGGCGTCTCGCTGGGCAAGGCCGGGTTCGAATGGACCGGCAGCGCCACGATCCAGTTCAAGAAGGCCTGGCCGGTGTGGACGCCGCCGCCCGAGATGATCAACCGCAAGCCGGAACTGGCGAAATATGCCAATGGCATGCCGCCCGGCCCGCAGAGCCCGCTCGGCGCGCGCGCGCTCTACCTGTTCAAGAACGGCAAGGACACGATGTACCGGCTGCACGGCACGCCGGAATGGAGCTCGATCGGCAAGAACGCCTCGTCGGGCTGCGTGCGCATGCTGAACCAGGACGTGATCGACCTGCACGCCCGCGTCAGCGGGCCGACGATGGTGCATGTGCGGCACTCGATGTATCTCGGCGCCAACGCCGGCAGCGCGGGTTCGTCGAAGCCGACGACCGAGGCGATCGATTCAGGCGTGCCCGAGGGCGCGGAGGAATTGTAGGGGGCCGGTCCTTCTCCCCGTGTGGGAGAAGGTGCCCCGAAGGGGCGGATGAGGGGCATAGCGCGCAGTCTCGAAAGTTCGCGCTGCCCCTCACTGTCCTTCCGGACATTAGGTGGGACCCGCTGCCTGCGGCAGCTCCTGCGGCGACCGGCCTCTCACCCCCAAAAAACGTCCGTCCCTCCTTTCGCTCGCCTGCGCATCGCCATGCCCTTTCCGCTGCACCGACGCCATGGTGCATGAGGCCGGGGAGGGGGGTGGATAGATTTCCGGAAAATAGTCCTGACATATGGCGACATGCAGCGGTCGGCAGGGCCGGCGGGTGTCGTCCCGTCGATGCCGACCGTAAGGACGTCCAGACGCAGGTTGCCTTATGTATCATCAAATGATACATATTGAACGTGATCGTTTCGCTGAAGGGCAAGTTTGCGGAGGCGGTGGTCGCCGGCAGGGCCGCGAAAGGCTTTCCGGCCGATCTTCTCGCCGTGGCGGAGCGGAAGATGCAGGCACTCGACAATGCGCATGTGCTTTCCGACCTGCGCTCGCCGCCCGGCAACAGGCTGGAGGCCCTGAAGGGCAATCGTGCGGGGCAGCACTCGATCCGGATCAACGACCAGTGGCGTATCTGCTTCGTCTGGACGGATGCCGGCGCCGAGGATGTCGAGATCGTGGATTATCATTAGGAGTTTCGCTCATGAGCATCAGCTTCGCCCGTCCTGTCCATCCCGGCGAGTTCCTGCGAGAGGAATACCTTGTGCCGCTCGGCATGAGCGCCGGAACCCTGGCACGCGAACTGCGCGTGCCGCGCACCCGTATCGAGCGGATCGTCAAGGAGGAGATCGGCGTGACCCCCGACACGGCACTCAGGCTGGCAAAGTTCTTCGACACCACGCCGCAGTTCTGGATGAATTTCCAGACGGCGTGGGAATTGGCAGCCGAGGCGCGGGCGAAGAAGGACGAGATCGGGCAGATCAGGGCGATGGAGCGGGCGGCGTAGGGGCGCTGGGGACAGTTTACTTTTTCCCGCCCGCGCCAGCCTTGCAGCCGCAGTGCCTTTCTGAGGAAAGAAAGTAAACTGTCCCCGGAGGTGCCGCCTGTGCCGCGTCTTGCCCGCATCGTCGTGCCAGGCGTTCCGCATCATGTGACGCAGCGCGGCAACCGGCGCGAGCGGGTATTCTTTTCGCCGGACGATTATCGGGCCTATCGCGCCATTTTGGCGGAGGCAGCGCGGGCGATAGGGACGGAGGTCTGGGCCTACTGCCTGATGCCCAACCATGTACATCTGATCCTCGTGCCGTCGCATCCCGACGGACTGCGCGCGCCGCTCGGCGAGGCGCACCGGCGATACACGCGGCGGATCAACGATCGCGAGGGCTGGACGGGACACCTGTGGCAGGGGCGCTTCGGCTCCGTGCCGATGGACGAGGACCATCTCGAAGGTGCGGTCCGCTACGTGTCGCTCAATCCGGTGCGGGCAGGGCTGGTGAAAAGGGCGGAGGACTGGCCCTGGTCGAGCGTGCGGGCGCATCTGGCGGGCGAGGGGGATGGGTTGGTGGCGGTCACTCCCGTGCTCGATCGCTGGCCCGGCTTTACCACGATGATTGAGACGGAGCCGACGGTCGCGGAGATGAATTCTCTCCGCAAGGCGGAGACGTCGGGGCGTCCGCTGGGAAGCAAGGATTGGGTGGAAGGGCTCGGCGTGACGATGGGAAAGCGCGGCAGGAAGGCGGGGTAAGCGGGTAAGCGCTGGGGGGTAAGCGCTGGGGACAGTTTACTTTTTTCCGCCCGCGCCAGCCTTGCAACCGCAGTGCTTTTCTGCGGAAAGAAAGTAAACTGTCCCCGGAGGTGCCGCCTGTGCCGTCCTTTGGACTGCTCCAGCTAAGACCGTGAAAATCCATTCTCCCCCTCAAGGGGGTAAGCGCTGGGGACAGTTTACTTTTTTCCGTCCGCGCCAGCCTTGCAACCGCAGTGCTTTTCTGCGGAAAGAAAGTAAACTGTCCCCGGAGGTGCCGCCTGTGCCGTCCTTCGGGCTGCTCCAGCTAAGACCGTGAAAATCCATTCTCCCCCTTAAGGGAAGAGATCGCGCGCGACCATTTGCGCGAACCTTCAACTTGCGCTGCTAACTACCGAATATTACCTATTAGTTATGTTCGAAAAGATCACTATTCGCAGCGTTGCCGGCCCAGACCAGAATCTTGATCCCGGCACATTGGCTGAGGTCTTGCTGTTCTACGGCAAGACGCATCTGGTGCTCGATTTCGGGCGTCTGATCGCGCTGATCAAGGCTATTGGCGCTGCGAACATTGAGTTTCTGATCGACAATGGATTCGTCGACATTACGTACATCTTATCACAAACGGGCGTGGCCACTAATAAGTTGGGGCCCTTAGAGATTCATGGGCTCGTGCAGTTTCAGGTTAACGGACGCGAAGCAAAGAAACGTGTTTCTGCTGAATCCCAGATTGAACTAGCGGTCAGGAGATCGCAGGTGAGCGAGCCTGCAAGCCGTCGTTTGCTTAAGAAACTGATGCACGCAGCGGAGGTAAAGGATAGCTTTGAAAGATTGATTGGATCCGAAAGAAATATTTCAGAAATTGCTATAGATCTTCTGGATGATCGAAAACTGCTAACTGACTTAATGAACGAATGTCTCGGGGGCCTACTATATTGGACAAATGTACCAATCGGTCGCTTTTCGCTTCACCGCGACAAGGACGGATTTATAATAGATACAGATATGAGAATCGATCAATTAAACAAAGTCTACAGTGAAAAAGTTCCTCCGAGTCACAGTTCAATCACGAGGGCATACTTGCTAACTTTTATTTGGGATTCAATTCTTGATCTTCATCTTGCTTCGCACTATGGCTCTGAATTGCTGACCGGATCAATACAAGAGCGTTTGATAGGGGTGCGTATCGGAAGCATGCTCTCCAGAGTCAAGAAGGATAGAACCGAGATAAACGAGTTCTCGGATTTCGTATTCGCAGACGGAAAATCTGTACGTGGGGCGATCAATAGTGGTCAGCGAAGTTTTGACGATATCCGTGATATTTTGATCAAGGCTCAGAAATTCAGGCGATGGCTTGACGGTATCAATCCAGACAAGTCCCTGATCAAGGCGTACCATCAGGAGGTAACCGCCGAGACATGGATAGACAGGCTACCCGGCAAATCATCGCGCTTCGCTTTGTTCACAGGTGCGGGCTTCTTGGCAGACCTCGTTCTAACGGGCGGTTTTGCCACGGCCGGAGGGGTAGGATTGGGCTTGCTAGATACGTACTTGCTGGACGGCATGATCAAGGGTTGGAAACCCAATCAGTTTGTCGACGCTGAGTTGCAGAATTTTGTTGCATCGAATTAGCCTCACACCCCACTCACAAACCCGTCCAGCACCCGTTTCTGCCCGGCCTTGTCGAAATCGATCGTCAGCTTGTTGCCGTCGATCGCCGCGATGTTGCCGTTGCCGAATTTTTGGTGGAACACCCGGTCGCCGACGTGGAATCTTGAGGGTTCCGTGGCGACGGACTTCGCTACCAGTTCGCCCTCGATGGTGCGGCCCTTGACCGAGCCGCGGCCGGCGCCGAAGCCGGAGTCCGTTTCGCCATAGCCGATGCGCTCGACCTGGTGGCCGGAGCGGGAGCCCCAGTTGCGGTCGGTGGCCGCGGTGCGGTTCTGTTGCGCGCGGGCCCAGCCGGGGGTGGCGTAGGTGTTGGAGAAGGCGCGGGCCCCCTCATCCGGACCGCTGCGCGGGCCACCTTCTCCCCCCCGATTGGGGGGAGAAGAGTGGGAGCCGAGATTGTCGAAGCGCGAGGCGCCGTAGGGGTTCTGCCTGCCGCCGCCGCGCCCCGAGGCGAAACCGCCGGCGCCGCCATAGGGGGCAGAGTAGCCGCCGTAGGATTTGCCGGCGTCGGCGACCTCGACATGGGTGTCCGGCAGCTCGTCGAGGAAGCGCGAGGGGATGGTGGATTGCCACAGGCCGTGGATGCGGCGGTTGGAGACGAACCAGATGTGCAGGTTCTTCTTGGCGCGGGTGAGCCCGACATAGGCGAGGCGGCGCTCTTCCTCGAGGCCGGTGCGGCCGCCTTCGTCGAGCGCGCGCTGGTGGGGGAAGAGGCCTTCCTCCCAGCCGGGGAGAAAAACGGTCTCGAATTCGAGACCCTTGGCCGAGTGCAGCGTCATGATCGAGACGGCGTCCAGTTCGGCATTCTGCTCGGCATCCATGACCAGCGCCACGTGCTCGAGGAAGGAGCGGAGCGACTCGTAGTCCTCCATCGAGCGGATGAGTTCCTTCAGGTTCTCCAGCCGGCCGGGCGCCTCGGCCGACTTGTCGGCCTTCCACATGTCGACATAGCCGCTCTCTTCCAAAATCTGCTCGGCGAGCTCGGTGTGGGGGATGCGCTCCAGCGCCTCCTGCCAGCGGCCGAAATGGGCGCAGATTTCGCGGAGTGCTGCGCGGGGCTTGGGCTTCATCTCGTCGCTCTCGGCGAGACGCGAGGCGGCCTCCAACATGGGCACGCGCAGCGCGCGGGCGGTGTCGTGGATCTGGCGGACGGCGCTTTCGCCCAGGCCCCGCTTCGGCACGTTGACGATGCGCTCGAAGGCGAGGTCGTCGGCGCCTTGCGCGACGACGCGGAAATAGGCCATCGCGTCGCGGATCTCCTGACGCTCGTAGAAGCGCGGGCCGCCGATGACGCGGTAGTTGAGGCCGAGCGTGACGAAACGGTCCTCGAACTCGCGCATCTGGAAGGAGGCGCGAACGAGAATCGCCATGTCGTTGAGCGCATGGCCGCGGCGCTGCAGCTGCTCGATCTCCTCGCCGACGGCGCGGGCTTCTTCCTCCGAATCCCAGGCGGCGTGGACCTGGACTCTTCCGTCCTCCGGGTCGGCGTGATCGGTGAACAGCGTCTTGCCGAGGCGGCCCTCGTTGTGGGCGATGAGATGCGAGGCGGCGCCCAGGATGTGGGCGGTGGAGCGGTAGTTGCGCTCCAGCCGGATGATGGTGGCGCCAGGAAAATCCTTGTCGAAGCGCAGGATGTTGTCGACCTCGGCGCCGCGCCAGCCGTAGATGGACTGGTCGTCGTCGCCGACGCAGCAGATGTTGACGGGAGCGCGACGGGGCGATCCCTCCCCCTCGAGGGGAGGGTGGCCAGCCGGAGGCTGGCCGGGAGGGGTCCCCTCCACCTGCACGCCCCGATCGTTCGACTTGACCGGAGCGTCGCGCACGTCGCCGGCGACCCCACCCGGCCGGCTTTCAGCCGGCCACCCTCCCCTCGAGGGGGAGGGACCCCCCGCGCCGCTTTTCGGCCGCTGAGCCAGCAGCCTGAGCCACATGTACTGGGCGGTGTTGGTGTCCTGGTATTCGTCGACGAGGATGTAGCGGAAGCGATGGTGGTAGTCGGCGAGCACGTCGGGGTGGTCGCGGAAGATGCGGATCGGGTGCAGCAAGAGGTCGCCGAAGTCGCAGGCATTGAGGGTGCGCAGGCGCTCCTGGTAGGCGGCGTAGAGTTCGCGGCCCTTGCCGTTGGCGAAGGCGCGGGCGTCGCCTTCGGGAATGTCCTTCGGCGACAGCCCCTTGTTCTTCCAGCCGTCGATCATCTGGGCGAACTGGCGCGCCGGCCAGCGCTTGTCGTCGAGGTTCTCGGCCTGGATCAACTGCTTGATCAGGCGCACGACGTCGTCGGTGTCCAGAATGGTGAAGCCGGATTTCAGGCTGGCGAGTTCGGCATGGCGGCGCAGGATCTTGACGCCGATCGAGTGGAAGGTGCCGAGCCAGGGCATGCCCTCGGCCGAGCCCTCGCCGATGAGCACGGCGATCCTCTGCTTCATCTCGCGCGCCGCCTTGTTGGTGAAGGTGACGGCGAGGATCTGCGACGGGTAGGCGAGCCCGAGCTTGAGGATGTGGGCGATGCGGGTGGTGAGCACGCGCGTCTTGCCGGTGCCGGCACCCGCGAGCACCAGTACGGGGCCCTCGGTGGTCTCGACGGCAAGGCGCTGCTCGGGGTTCAGGCCGGCGAGATAGTCCGGCTGGCCGGCGTGGCCGGACCGCGCGGCCATGGCGCGCGCGGCGAGGGAACCGGCAGGCTTCGCCGGAGCGCCGCCTTTGGGGGCGTCGAAGAAGGGGATGTCGTCGGGATAGTCCACCATTTGTTCCGAATGTAGTGATTCGGCGCCGAAAGGCCACCGCATCGGCCGAGAAAGCCCCGGTCGCGCCGGCACCTATCTGCTTCACACTTCTTTACATCGGCCGCGAACGGCGGAAACGTCCGGCGCCTAATGTGCCCCCATGCCAGCCGGGAAGCTGGACAAAACCCAAGGAGCACAGACATGACCAATCAGGACAACGGCAATTTCGACGGCCCGGTGATCGACCACGACGCAAACGAGCCGAAGAAGTCGGGGCGCTACGGCACCGCCTTCGTCGTCGGCGTCGGCCTCGCCGCGGTGATCGCGATCGGCGCGGGCGCCGCGATCGCCCAGGGCGGCTGGGGCCCTGGCGGTCACATGGGCATGCGCTTCGCCGAGCATCGCTTCGAGAAGGTGATGGAGGAGATCGGCGCCAGCGACGAGCAGCAGGACAAGATTTTCGCCATCGTCGACCGGACGCGCGCCGAACTCAGGCCGATGGGACGCGAATTCCGCGGCATGCACGAGGAAGTGGCGGCACTCCTGACCGCGCCGACCATCGACAAGGCCGCTGTCGAGGCGCTGCGCGCCAAGCGCATCGCCGAGGTCGACGAAGCGTCGAAGAAGGCTGTCGCGGCGGTGGTCGAGGCGGCCGAGGTGCTGACGCCGGAGCAGCGCGCCAAGCTCGCCGCGGAAATCAAGGACAGGCACGACGGCCGCGGCCGCTGGTAGGACGCGCGGCGGCGGGAATCCCGTCGCCGACGCCCACGGCGGTTCGGCGCGGCTGCCGCAGACCGTCCCCCTCGACTTCCCCGGTCCGGGCTCACGTCAGCCCGGACCTGGCCTTGAGCATCCGACGGGGCGCGGCACAGCCGCGCCGCCATCCGTCCCGTCGCCGCGACGATCTCGGCAAAGCGCGGCTTCGCGCGTGAAACCGGTGCCCCCATGTCCCGCTTCTCCCCCTATCTGCTCTGGCTGGCGCTGGCGCTGCCCGGCCTCGGCCTCGCCTGGCAGTTCGCCACCTCGGCCGATCCGCAAATCGCCCACGAACTGCTGCATCCCACGGGCGAGTTCTCGGCCCGGTTCATGATCATCGCCATGCTGGCCTCGCCGCTGATCCTGATCTTCCGCAATGGCCGCTTTCCGCGCTGGCTGCGCCGCAACCGGCGCTATTTCGGCGTGGCCAGTTTCGCCTATGCGGCGGCGCACACGGTGCTTTACCTGATCGACCGCGGCACACTCGACGGCGTGATCGAGCAGATCGGCCGGCTCGACATCTGGACCGGGTGGCTGGCCATGGCGATCTTCGTGCCGCTGGCCGTGACCTCGGCCTATTGGGCGCAGCGTGCGATGGGCCCGGCATGGAAGGCGCTGCAGCGGTGGACCTACCCGGCGGCCGTGCTGACGCTGATCCACTGGGCGGCGCTGCACGACTGGGGCCATCCGGCCGCCGCCCTGGTGCATTTCGGCCCGCTGGCGGCGCTGGAAGCCTACCGGTTGTGGTATTGGTACGGACCGAGAGACCGCGAAAGAGTCAGGGCATGAGCAGCCGTTACGTCCGCGAGCCGGTGCCGAACTGGCTTGATCTGGAGGCAAGGCCTAGCCAACCTGGCATCAGGCGGTCGGCTATTTGAGGAAATCCGGCGCATGGCGGACGAGATCCTGATCATCGATGACGATGCGCGGCTTGCCGCGATGCTGTCGGATTATCTGACGACGAACGGTTTTGTCGTCGCCACCGCGGGCAGCGGCCGCAGCGGCGTCGAGGCATTGCGGCGACGACCTCCGGCCGCGGTGATCCTCGACGTCATGCTGCCGGACATCGACGGGTTCGAGACATGCCGGCAGATTCGCGCCTTTTCCGACCTGCCGGTCCTGATGCTCACCGCCAAGGGCGAGGAGACGGACCGCATCGTCGGGCTCGAACTCGGTGCCGACGACTATCTCCCGAAACCGTTCAATCCGCGCGAGCTTTTGGCGCGGCTGAAGGCGATTCTCCGGCGGCGCGGGGCGGGCGACAATCACCGAATCCTGCGCTTCGGGCGGCTCGAGATCGATCCAGGCTCCCGCTCGGTGAAGATTGAGGGAGAGGAGCGCTCGCTCACCAGCCATCAGTTCGACCTGCTCGTCGCGCTCGCCGAGAACGCCGGGCGCACGCTGTCACGCGAGCAGCTGATGGACATGGTCAAGGGCGAGGAGCTGGAAGCCTTCGACCGGTCCATCGACGTGCATGTCTCGCGCATCCGTGCCGCGATCGAGACCGACCCGAAGAACCCGCGCCGGCTGATCACGGTGCGCGGCGCCGGCTACGTCTTCGCCCGCTACCAGGACGACGCCTGAGATGCGGCTCTTCAGGTTTTTTCGCGGCCGCCTCTACGTCAAGATCTACCTGACCGTGATCCTGTCGCTGGGCGCCGTCGCGGTGGCGACCGGCATCTACTGGAGCACCGCGATCGATCGGGAGGAGCTGGGCTGGGCACAGCGGCGCGACCGCTTCGTTGCCGAAATGCTGCCGACGGGCGAGGATCCCGTGATGACGCAGGCGATCGTCGAGCGATTTGCGAAAGCCTTCGACGCCGACATCTCGCTCTATTCGTCCGACCGGCGACTCCTCGCCGCGGCCGGCGAGGATCTGCCCCCGCCGCCGCCTAGTGGAAGCTTCGACCACGACGATGACGATGACGATGGCTGGTTCGGCGGTCGCCAGCACCGAAGGCCCTTCGTGGTAGATCTTGGCGACGGGCGCACCCTGGTCGCCCAGCTCGACGCGCCGTGGGACGGACCGAAGCGCGGCGCGCTCGGCTATCTGGTGCTGATCGCGGGCGTGATCGCGCTCGCCGCCTATCCGTTCGTGCGCCAGGTGACGCGGCGACTGGAGAGCCTGCGGGCCGGGGTCGAGGCGTTCGGCAAGGGCGATCTCGTCGCGCGGGTGCCGGTCAAGGGCAGGGACGAAGTGGCGGCGGTGGCAAGGAGCTTCAACGCGGCGGCGGAGCGGATCGAGCGACTGGTCGGCGCGCACCGAGCGCTGCTGGCCAATGCCAGCCACGAACTGCGCTCGCCGGTGACGCGGCTCAGGATGGCGATGGACCTCTACGAGACGCCGCAGGACGGTGTCGCGATGGATGGCCGGGCGCGCGAAGAGATGCTGCGCAACCTGGGCGAGATCGACCAGCTGGTGGACGAGATCCTGCTCGCCAGCCGCCTCGATCACGTCAAGGGACTGGAACGACCGGAACGGCTCGACCTGTTCGCGCTGGTGACCGAGGAATGCGCCCGCAATGGCGTCGAGGCGACTGGCGCGCCGGCCGAGGTAATGGGTGACGCGCGGCTTCTCACCCGCCTCGTGCGCAATCTCGTGGTCAATGCTCTGCGCCACGGCCGCCCGCCGGTCGAGGTCGATGTTCGGGAAGATCGCAAACGCGTGCTGCTTTCCGTCCGCGACCATGGCGACGGGCTGCCGAAAGGCGAGGAAAAGCGGGTGTTCGAGCCGTTCTACCGTCCGGGGGGGCGCAGCGAGGCGGCCGGCGGCTGGGGACTGGGGCTCGCGCTGGTGCGCCAGATCGCCGAGCACCATAGCGGATCCGTGAGGGTTGAGGCAGCGGAGGGGGGCGGGGCGCGCTTCGTGGTCGAACTGCCAGTAGGAAAATAATTCAGCTGAAGCATAAAGCTGGCGGTTGACTGAGTTCTTCTTCTCGTTTCCTATTGACGCTAGGGCAGATAATAGGGGGAGTTCTCGACATGCGAACAATTTTGGCAACGCTTGCGCTCGCATCTGCTTCAGCTCTGGCTTCGTCTGAAGTGTCAGCTCAGACGCCGGGGCATTTCAGGGGTTCGGCTTGCGTCATTGCGGCAAGCTCCGGCTGTTCAGCTCATGGGATGACCGCGGGTAGCTGTGTGGGTGCGCGCTTTACTCCACCGAATTTCGGTAGTTCTGGCAATGCTACGCGTCTCTCGTTATTCTATCCTTACTACAGTCAGAACGCTTCCTATTTTTCGGGCTCGCTTGTCGGCACTGTATTCAGGGACGTTACAATGAGCCAGATCGGAAACGGGGTCTCGACCTATCCGGTCAAAATGCGGATTCCCTCTCAAGTTCCGGCCAATCCTGCGACCGCCGCTGCGCTAACGGTAATCGCGGACATCAATGCTTTCCAGTCGGGATGCAACGTCAGGCTGAGGTTCCAGGGGCAACGAATCCCAGTGTCTGGCCCGTTGCCTTGAGGGCTGCAAAGGACCGGACGATCTATACGGTCCGCTGATTGTAAGGCATCGCCTCAGCTTTGCCGTGCAGGGCAAAGCTGAGGCGAACCGTACGCCGCGCTCCTCCTCAGAGCATCTCGATCCTGACGACGCGGCAGGCGTCGGCGGCGTTCTCGAGCGTCATCTTGACGGATGCGCCCCTCAACCTGCCGAACACCACCATCCGGTCGTTGGCGACCTGCTCGGCCCGGCCTTGCCGGATGCCTTCGGAGGCCGCCAGGCCGAGGGACACGTAGCGCGTGCACCACTCGGCCCGGCGGTCCGGACCGCCGGCGCCGCCCATGCCGCCGGCAGTCTGTGCGATGGCCACGGTGGCCGTGGCACCCGCCGCGACGAGCGCCGTCACGGCCAGGCCTTTCCAGCGCATGCGTCGCTTGCGGGTCATGATTGTCGCCTCAGAGGTAGCTGAAGCTGCGGACGGCGCAGGCGTCGGAGTGGCGATACATCGTCACCTTCACCGGCTGGCCCTTGTGGGTGCCGCGCACCGAGATGCGATTCTCGGACACGCCGGAGACGTAGCGCTTCTTCACGCCCATCGAGGCGGCGCGGCCGAGCGCCTCGCCCTTCGAGCAGTAGCCGGCATAGTCGCCGTAGTAGCCATAGCCGTGGCCGTAGTGGCCGTGCCCCACGCCGACACCGAAGCCGACGCCGATGCCGACACCGCCGATGCCGACACCGCCGATGCCGATGCCCGGGCCGACCCAGACGCCGACGGAGTCGGCCTTGGCCGGCGCGAGCGAGCCGGCGAGAGCGGCAAACGCGATGGAGCCGGCGATCAGCGAGGTCTTTAGGGAGAAGGTCATGGAGAAGTCCTTTCGAAACTTTGTTGTCGATGGAGGGCCTTATCCGGCAACAATGTTTCGCGACCTTGCCGCGCGAGTGGGGCGAAGGTGTCGAGTTGGTGACAAGGCGGTTACAGAGTTTCCGAGGGCGGGTCGGTTACAGAGCAGAAATCGCGCGACCACTGGAACAGAAGGGCACGCCCATCATCCGCTCATTTGCTTCTTTCGGAGATTTGTATATACATGGCATCGATACATTTCCGTGAGATTGCCATGTCACGCGCGCGTGCCAAACTCTTTGCCAACGGCGGCAGCCAGGCCGTTCGGCTGCCGAAGGAGTTCCGTCTCAACGCGAAGGAGGTGGAGGTCTGGCGTGTCGGCGACGAAATCCGTCTCAGGCCGGTGCCGACCAGGCAGATGTGGCAGGAGATTTTCGACAAGATCGACGCTACGTACAAAGGCGAATTCCCCGACCGGAACCAGCCGGCCGCCTTCGAGCGCAAGGCTTTGACGGAAGAGGAAGCGGGAGAAGTCGCTGACAGCCGCAAAGCTTCTTCGTGACGATCAGTATCGACACCAATGTCTGCATATCGATCCTGCGCGGAGACCCTGTCCTCAGGCGACGCCTGGCCATGCATGATCCGGACGAGATCGTATTGTCATCGATCGTCCATTTCGAACTCATGACGGGTGAGAACAAGCTGCGGGAGGCTGGACGCATAGGCCGCCACTTCGCGACCCTCTTCGGACACGTCGCCGTGCTTGAATTCTCGCGAGACGACGCCGACGCAGCGGCCGAAATCAGGGCCCGTCTGGAACGAGAAGGCCGCGGTATCGGTCCTCTCGACACGCTCATCGCCGGGCAGGCGCTGGCGCGCGGGCTGACAGTGGCGACCAATAATGTCAGAGAGTTCTCGCGTGTGCCGGGTTTGAAGATCGAGGACTGGCTGGCGCCACCGTGAGTAGGCGGAATGCGCCATACACGCCTCATGCTATGGCTCTCGGCGCGATGCGTCCTCTTCGACATTGCCGACACTCACGCAACGTTGATCATGCGGACTTAAGGCGCCGGCACTATGTAGGGGCGCAAATGCAAGGAGACCGCCATGGCCAAATCGTCCGCTCTCGTGCCCACCGAGCATGCCTCAAAATATCTCCAGCAATTGTGCAAACACTGGAGCCACCGGCTCGAGGTGACCTTCGATCCCATGCACGGCACGGTTAAGTTCCCCGAGGCGGTCGCAACGATGAGCGCCCGGGACGGCGGGCTCGAGGTGACGGTCGCGTCGGACGCCGCCGAAACGGTCGAGCGGCTGAAGGGCGTCGTGTCGTCCCATCTCGACCGGTTCGCCTTCCGCGAGGCGCCGCTCACCTTCGACTGGGTGGACGGCTGAGAGGGGCGCCGGCCGTCAGGCTTTGCGCTGGCCGAGCGCGATCATAAGCCTGTTGCCGAGGGCGCGAGCTTCGTCGGCCAGGGTCCGGTCGAGGGCCATCATCGCCGCCTGGTAGTAGTGCTGGGCCTCGGGGGTCTCCAGGAAGGCGACGTATTTCCGCATATCGTCCAGGCTGAGGTCGCGATAAGTCCATGCCGTCGAGGAGGTCACCGAATCCTCGATGGCGGCTCTCAAGGTGGCGGCGTTCCGCTTGACCACGGCGGCGATCTGCTCGTCGGTTACGGGTTGCTTCGCCGCTCCCAGCATGGCCGAAACCATGGCATAGGTCATGTTCAGGCCGATGGCTTCGCCGATGTCGACCGCCTGCATGTCCTCGATGAGGCGATCATACAGCGCCAATCGCTCCGGATCCTTTTCCTCGAGCTCTGCATAGAGGGTAGAGCCTTCCGTATCCTTGGCCTGCTGGACATCGGGGCGAGTGGCCGCGATCTCCAGCAGGCTGATGCGCATTCCGAAATCAGACTTGAAGTGGTCGAGGAGGACGGCGATCTCCTCCGGTTTCAGTTGCGTCGCGATGACGCCTTCCAGTTCGGCAATCATCCTTTCGGCGTCGAAAGCGCCGTCCTGCGCCTCCTTCCATGCCTCGACGAGCGGTTCCGGCTTCGGACCGGGATATTCGTCGAGGGCGCCGCGGAACGATGTTTCCAGCTGCCCGACCATCTCGTCGAAGCCGTTGATGCCGTTGACGTCGCGCAGCGTCGGCGCGGATTGCGCCAGCGCCGGAACCGCCAGCGATACAAGGACCACGGCAAGCGCAACCACGCGACCGAACATTTCACGATCCCCATCGACAGTCGAACGGACGATCTGTAGCGTATTAGTTGCAGCGGGTCAGCAGATTTACACCGCTTATATTGTATAAGATCGAGAATTACTTCCGCCTGATGCCGACCGAGCGGCCGGCGCAGGTGACGAGGTGGTCAGGCGCGGTCGCGGAGTGTCCGTGCCTCCCCGGATCGCGGATCGAGTTGACGCATCTACCGGCCCAGCCTAGCCTTGCACATCGGCCCGGATGCGGCCGGCAGCCCGCACCTGACACAGGCATGGCGAACGCATCCACGTTCCTTGGCTCCGTTTCATCGAAACCGGCGAAGGCATCGGCAATGCGGGCGCTGACGCGGAATTCGCCGGATCGAGGACGGAGACATGCGCACATTCATGGACGCGAAGGCGATGGCCAAGGCCATGCGCGAAACACTCGCCGCCGTGCACGGCAGCGAGATCACCCACAGCCAAGCCCTGGAGATCGTCGCGAAGCAGTTCGGCGAGCCGACCTGGAACGTCTTGTCGGCGAAGATTGAGCGGAATCAGAAGCCAGCGGTCGCGGGCATCGGCTTCGAGCAGGCGGTGCCGATCGTGCGGATCTTCGACGTGCCGAAGGCGCACGAGTTCTATCTCGGCTTCCTCGGCTTCACCGTCGATTGGGAGCATCGCTACGGCGACGATTTCCCGCTCGATACCCAGGTGTCGCGCGGGGGCCTGAGGCTTCATCTTTCGGAACATGCCGGCGACGCGACGCCCGGCTGCAACATGTGCGTCTACATGACCGGCATTCGGGCCTTTCAGAAGGAACTGATCGACAAGAAATACCGGTTCATGAGGCCCGGTCTCGAAGACGAAGGGACGCGTCTGGAGGTCAGGGTCACCGACCCGTTCAACAACCGCATCCGGTTCATGGAAATCCATCAGAGCTGAATCGGCGACCGCGCACGGGTGTCGCCGCGCCGCGGCGATCCCGGGGCGTGCAGCGAGTGTGCAAGGGCGCGAACCTCAGGCTGCCCAGGTCGAACGGTAACGCGGCGACAGGGTGAATCCCACGGGGAGGGCCGACACGGGAGGCGGCCTGCGCACCCCCTCGTGCAGATAGCGCAGCGCAGCCATCAGCCCGTGCATCGTGTAGGGCTTGGCGATTACCCCAATCGCGCCCTCGAAATTGTCCGGAATACGCTTCGGGTTGGCGGTCATGAACACCACCATCGATCGCTTCTTCTCGGCGATGTAGCGGGCAACGTCGACGCCGGTCGGACCGTCGGTCAGGTGAACGTCGACGAAGGCGATGTCGGCCTCCACTCCATCGACGAGTTCGCGCGCCTGGCTCGACGACGTCGCCCAGCCGACGACGGTGTGGCCAGCATCCTCGACCAGCGCCTCGAGCTCCATGGCCAGCAGGGCCTCGTCTTCGACGATCAGCACCTTCAGCGGTTCGTTATGATCCATAACAGGCTATTCCTTCACGGCCGGGATGGTGACGATGACACTTGTTCCGGGCGAACCGTCGCGCCATGCGATCGTCGCTTCGAGCTGGCGGGAGAGCGACCGGACGAGGCGCGTCCCGAAGGCCGCGCCGCCAAGGGCCGACATCCCCTTGCCATTGTCGGAGATCTCGATCGTATAGCGGTCACCATGGTTCTCGATCGCGGCGCGGATCACGTGTTCCGCTCCGTTTCCGCCCTGGTCGAAGGCGTGCTTGATCGCATTGGTCACCAGTTCGTTGACCATCAGGGCGACCGGTGTCGCCAACTGGGCGGGAATCACCATCTGCTCGAGAGCGAACTCGGCCCGAATGTCGTCCCGGCCCGAGGAGGCGACGAGATCGGTGACGAGGTCGCGCGCGAACTCGGACAGATCGAAACTGCGCACGTCGTCGGATTGATAGAGCCGGCGATGAACGGTGCTGACCGCTTCGATGCGCTCCAGCATGCTGGCGAGCGACCGGCGGATGTTCTCGTCCCTGATCGAGCGGGACTGCATGACGATCAGCGATGAGATCATCTGCAGATTGTTCTTCACCCTGTGGTCGACCTCGTGGACCAGCATCTTCTGGGCGTCGAGGGCAGCCTGAAGCTCTACGGTGCGATCGCGCACGGCGCGCTCGATTCTGGCTTTTTCGGCAACCAGGGCATGCTCAGACTGCTTGCGGTCGGTCACGTCGAGCTGGGAGGCGAAGAAGAACTGCAGCTCGCCATCCTCATTGGAGACGGGGCTGACGAACAGTGCGTTCCAGAACGGTGTGCGATCGCGCTTGTAGTTGAGAATATCGATGGCGATATCGCTGCGTGTGGCGATGGCGTCCCGGATCTGGGCTATCGCCTGCGGATCCGTGTCCGGTCCCTGCAGGAAGCGGCAGTTACGGCCGAACACTTCCTCGCGCTCGTAACCGGTCAGGCGCAGAAAGGCATCGTTGGCGAACACGATGGGATTGTCGGACTGGCGCGGGTCGGTGATGAGCATGGGCATGCGCGTGGCGCGGATCGCCGCGGCGAAGGGATCGCCCTTGCCGTGCTCGGCATGCAGATTGTCGGTCATGCGCCATGCGTCGACCGCCTCTCTGGTCGGTTTCGTATCCATTCAATCATCTCTCAATCGTCGGTGTCGACGCGGACAACGGCCGGGAACGGCAAAAGGTTCAAATGCCAACGGTCCGGCGCTCGATCGAGGAAAGGGCTTTCAGAGGTCAGACGACGGCAAAATTCCTCGTCCTTCAGTCGAGGACATCTCAGCGACTGTCTGAATAAGCAGAAAAAAGGCCTGATCTACTTGCGTTTGATGGCGATCGAGCGGCCGGCCCGTTCGGGCATGGGCAGGCTTTCATGCGCGGCGCGCATGGCCTTGACCTTGTCGTGAACGTCGGGCGGGAAGGGCGCAACCTTCGGCCCCGACATGTCGATATGGAGCGTCAGCACCTCGGACGTCGCCGCCAGCCAGCCGTCGATATGGTGCAGTTCCTGGTAGGCGCGCAGGCGCTTGTCGTCGTGGTCGAGAAGCTGGAACGTGCCGCGCACCGGGTCGCCGAGATGCAGTTCGCGCACGTAGCAGATGTGCGCCTCGGCCGTGTAAATGGTCAGCCGGCGGTCCTTGGCATAGGCCGGGCCCATGCCCATCAGTTCGAATGCATCGTCGGCGCATTTGTCGAACAGAACGTTGTAATAAGCCATGTTGAGGTGGCCGTTGTAGTCGATCCAGTCCTTCTGGATGTCCATGACCTTGGATACGAAGGGGGCTGGGATCATGGCTGGCTCCGGAAGGATGTTGCAGGCGGGGGCTCAGGGGTTCTACAAGCCGTGGCACTCTACAGTCGCAACAGGCATTCACAAGGGCCGGAACGGTCCAGACGGGAGGAAAGAATGGCACTGTCCGACCTCGTTGCGGTGAAGCGCAACGACGAGGGGATCGCGACGGTCGTCGGCATCCTCAAGCAGCGATTCGGCGAGCGGTTCCAGACCAATGCCGACGTGCGGAGGGTGCACAGCCATACGACGACCTATATCCCGGCGCAGCTGCCAGACGGCGTTGCCTTTCCGAACAGTCGGGAGGAGGTGGAGGAAATCGTGCGCTGTTGTGCCGAGCATCGCGTGCCGATCATCCCCTTCGGCATCGGCTCCTCGCTCGAAGGGCATGTCAACGCGCCGGGCGGCGGCATCTCGATCGACACGTCGCGGATGAACCGGATCCTCGCCGTTCATGCCGACGATCTCGACTGCACGGTCGAGGCGGGCGTGACGCGCGAGCAGCTCAACACCTATCTGCGCGACACCGGCCTTTTCTTCCCGATCGATCCCGGCGCCAACGCGACGCTCGGCGGCATGGCGGCGACACGCGCCTCGGGCACCAACGCGGTGCGCTACCTCACCATGCGGGAGAACGTGCTGGCGGTGACGGCGGTGATGGCCGACGGACGCTCGATCACCACCGCGAGCCGGGCGAAGAAAAGCTCTGCCGGCTACGACCTGACGCGCCTGCTGGTCGGCTCGGAAGGCACGCTCGGCGTCATCACGTCGCTGACCTTGAAGCTGCAGGGCATCCCGCACGCGATCTCGGGCGGCGTCTGCCCGTTCCCGAGCCTTGAGGAGGCCTGCCGGGCGGTGATCGCGACGATCCAGATGGGCATCCCGGTGGCGCGCATCGAAATCGTCAACGCGCTGCAGATGAAGGCGATGATCAACTACGCCAAGCTCGACTATCCGGAGAGCCCGTGCCTGTTCGTCGAGTTCCATGGCTCGGAAACGGGCGTGGTGGAACAGTCTGAGCTGTTCGGCGAGATCACCGCCGAATATGGCGGCGGGCCGTTCCTGTGGACCAAGGTGGCAGAGGAGCGAGCGAAGCTGTGGAAGGCCAGGCACGAGGCCTATTGGGCCTCGCTGACGCTCCGGCCGGGTGCCAGGGGGCTTTCCACCGACGTCTGTGTGCCGATTTCGCGGCTCGCCGACTGCATCGCGGAGACCGAGGCCGACATCGCCGAGATGGGCCTCATCGCGCCGATCGTCGGCCATGCGGGGGACGGGAACTTCCACGTGCTGGTGCTGCTCGATCCGGAGGTGCCGGCCGAAATCGCGGCGACCGAAGAGTTCGTCGCGCGGCTGAACCGGCGGGCGATCCGCATGGAAGGCACCTGCACGGGCGAACACGGCATCGGCCAGGGCAAGATGGGGTTCATGAAGCTCGAGCATGGCGACGGTCTCGACTACATGCGCATGATCAAGACCGCGCTCGACCCGCAGGACATCATGAATCCGGGGAAGATCATCCCCTTGCCCTGAGACAGGGTCGCAAGCGCCACTTTCTCGACAGAGTGGTGCTGGTAGACTGTCAAGCAGCAACGGCGGGAGCACACACTGGCCAGACTGTTTGTCATTTTCGGCGGATTTGTCGTCCTCGTGCTGACGGCTGCCCTCGTCGTCCCCTATTTCGTCGACTGGACGAGCTATCGCGGCGATTTCGAGCGCGAGGCGAGCCGGATCCTCGGCCGCGAGGTGAAGGTCGCGGGCGATGCCTCGGCCCGGATCCTGCCGTTCCCGTCGCTGACCTTCACCGACGTGCGGGTCGCGGGAACCGACGGCGAGCCGGCACTCACGGCGGAGGAATTCTCCATGGACGCCGAACTGGCGCCCTTCCTGCGCGGCGAACTGCTGATCTTCGATATGCGGCTGGTGCGGCCGAAGGCGGTGATCCGCATCGGCAATGACGGCGCGGTCGACTGGGCGGTACGGCCCAACACTCCGTTCGACCCCGGCCACGTGAGCATCGAGAACCTGACGGTCACGGAAGGAGCGGTGCGCGTCGAGCATGCCGCGAGCGGCCGCACCCATCAGCTCACCGAGATCAATACCGCCATGACGGCGACGACGCTCGCCGGGCCGTGGCGGATCATCGGGTCGATGCGGCTCGACGGCGCGCTGACTGATTTCGACCTGTCGACGGGCCGGGTGGAAGATACCGGGGCGATGCGGGTGAGGGTGCGTGCCAAGCCGCAGCGCTACCCGTTCTCGGTGGAGACCGACGGCACGGCCCGGCTCGACCGCGGCGCCCCCAGATACGAGGCCAGCTTCAAGCTCTCGGCCTATGACGAAGAGCCGGCGCTGCGCGGCAGCGACGGAGCGACCTTCACGCTCAACGATGCGGCAGATGCCAGCAAGGGGCCGCCCGACTACCGGATGAGCGGCAAGCTCGAATTCGACCACCGCCGCCTCGCAGCGACCGAGTTCATTTTCGAGACGGGGCCGCTGGAGGATCCCTATACGGCCGAGGGCAAGGCGGATCTCGATCTCGGCGGCGAGCCGCGCTTCGCGATCGAGGCGACCGGCGCGCAGTTCCGCTTCGACGACAGGATCGGCGACGACGCCAGGGGCGGCCTGACGCTGGAAAAGAGGATCGCGGCGATCAAGGCGTTCGTCGCGGCGCTGCCGAAGCCCTCGATCCCGGGCACGGTAGAGGTCAATCTGCCGGCGGTGGTGGCCGGGGACACGACGTTCCGCGATGTGCGGCTTTCGGCCGAGCCGGCAGAGGGCGGTTGGACCGTCAGGGAATTCGCTGTCTCCATGCCGGGGCGCACAACCCTCGAGGCCGACGGGTTCGTCGCCACTACCGACGAGGATTCACGCTTTGCCGGCAACATGCTGCTGGCCGTCGGCCAGCCGTCGGGCTTCGCCTCGTGGCTGTCGAAAGACGTCGACGACGCCATCCGCCGGCTGCCGCGTGCCGGGTTTTCGGCCAGGGTCGACCTGTCGAGCGACCGGCAGGTGTTCGATGGACTGACGCTGCAGCTGGGCGACGCCCGCTTTGCCGGACGCCTGGACAGCGTCACCGCGGAGGATGCCAAGCCGTCGCTGCTCCTGTCTCTCGACGGGGGGGAACTCGATATCGAGGGGCTGACGGCCTTCGCCTCGCTGTTCGTGACCGATGCCGGGCAGACGCGGGTCGAGGGCCGCGACCTCGACCTCAAGGTTTCCGCCGGCCCGGTCAGCGCCTGGGGGCTCACGGCAGGCAGGCTGGAGACGGCGCTGAGGCTGAAGGACGACCGGCTCGATATCGACAAGTTGACGCTGAGCGACGTCGCGGGGGCGAATCTCAGCGCCACGGGCGCGATCGACGGCTTTCCGGCTCAACCCGTCGGAAGCCTGGATGCGGCGATCGTCGCCGGCGATCTCGCACCGCTCGCCGGCGTGCTCGCAGAGCGCTATCCCGACAACAGGGTTGCGGCCGCATTGGCGAAGCGCCTGTCGGGCCTCAGGGAGCTCGGACGGGAGGCGCGGATCAACCTGGTCGCAACGGCAAACCAGCCGCAGGGCAAGCCGCACTATGCGCTGAGTGCCGGAGGGACGATGGGCGGCGGCTCGTTTACGCTGGCCTATAGCGCGACCGGCGCGCCGTTTTCGCCGGAGACGATCGACGTCGATCTGACGGCTCAGAACGAGGACGGCGCCGCTCTTCTCGAACTCTACGGCCTGCCGACGCTGCCGCTGGTCGCTCCCGGCCCGGCGACCACCGAACTGACGCTCAGGGGCGCACCGGCCAAAGGGCTTGAGACACACGGGCGGATGAGCGGCGATACCGCGACCGCCACGTTCGACGGGACCGTGACGGTGCTGCCGGAAAGCGTGACGGCCAAGGGCAAGGGGCGGGTAGAGGGCGCCGACCTCGAGCCGTGGCTGGGTGCCGCGGGCGTGACGCTGCCGGGCATGGGGCTCGGCATGCCGGCGGAGCTCGGCGCCGAGCTGTCGCTGTCGCCGGACGGTCTCAGGATCGGCAATCTCGACGGGTCGGTCGGCGAGGTGGCGCTTGCCGGCGATCTGACCGCAACGCTTGCCGATGGCGTTCCTCACCTGGCGGGAACGATCGCCACCGACTTCCTGCCGCTCGATGCCGCGCTGGCGCTGGTTCTGGGCGAGGGGAAGCTGGAGGGCGATGGTATGTCGTGGGCGAATGCGGCCTTTCCCCCTCGCGCGGGCGCGCCGTTTACGGCCGACCTGAACCTCAAGGCCGACGCTGTGGGTTGGGGGGTCGAGACGGTGGCGACGGACGCTGCGATGCAGGCGCGCCTGACCAAGGAGGGCTTCTCCGTCGCCAATCTCTCAGCCGCGGTCGACGATGGACGGATCGCGGGACTGTTCGAGGTCAAGAACAATGACGGCAGCGGCGTGCTGGCCGGCCAGGCGACGCTGAGCGGCATCGACGTGTCGCGGCTGCCCGGCGCCGCGGGCCTGTCGGGCCGTGCGACCCTCTCCGCCAATGTGACGACCAGCGGCAAATCGGTCGAGGCGATGGCGGCGTCGCTGTCGGGAACGGGCACGGCTGCGCTGACGGACATGGAGGTCCGCGGCATCAATCCGAACGCCTTGCCGGCGCTGATGGCGGAGGCCGACAGGATCGGCCGCGACATCAAGGAGGCCGCCGTCGCCGAATTCGCGCCGAGGATTGCGGGGCAAGGGGAATTCCCCGGCGGCAAGGCCGAGCTGTCCTTCACCATTGCCGGCGGCGTACTGCGCAGTTCGCCGCTGACGCTCGCCGCGCCGGGCGCGACACTGAGCGCCGAGCTGCGCGCCGACCTGACCGAATGGAGCATCGCGGCGAGCGGCGAGGTCACCTACGATCCCGGCAACGAGGCGCTGGTCGGTTCGCAGCCATCCCTGAATTTCAGCCTCGAAGGCATGCCCGGCGAGGCGACCCTCGTCTTCGACACCCAGCCGATGGCGCAGTTCCTGACCCAGCGCGCACTCGAGATCGAGCAGGCGCGCGTCGAGGCGATGCAGGCCGCGCTGCTGGAAAAGCAAAGGCTGCGGCGCGAGGTGCGCTACTACGCCATGCTGCAGCAGGCGCGCGCCGACGCGGAAGCCGAACGGCTGCGGCTGGAAGAGGAGGAGCGCCGGAAAGCCGAGGAGGAAGCGCGGGTCAGGGCGGAAGCCGAAGCCAAGGCCAAAGCCGAGGAGGAAGCCCGGCTGAAGGCGGAAGCCGAAGCGAAGGCCAAGGCCGAGGAAGAAGCGCGGTTGAAGGCGGAGGAGGAAGCGCGCCTGCAGGCCGAGGAAGAGGCGAAACGGAAGGCCGAGGAAGAGGCGGAGGCGGAAGCTCGACGCAAAGCCGAAAGCGAAGCCGCGGCGAAAGCCGCCGAGGAGGCGGCGCGCGCCAGAACGGAGGAGGAGCGCCGACTCAAGCTTGAAGAGGATGCGAGGCTGAAGGCGGCGCAGGACGCCCAGGCGGCCGCCGAGGCGGCGGCCCGGGAAAAGACGGCGGCGCCGCAGGGCGCAACGGCCGTTCCGCCCGCCGCCGCCGAGCCGTTGGTCGACATGGCCGGCCGGCCGAGACAGGACGGCGAGGTGAAGCGTCCGCCGGCGCCGGTCGCACCCGGGCAGGAACCGAAGCCGGATGGCTTCTCGCTCGAACGCCTGTTCCGCTCCCTCGGCGGCGGCGGGTAGCCAGGGCCCGCCCTTCAGGCTCGGGTAGCGCGGGCTCGCTGCTTCGGTTCAGGGCGGGGCGGATCGTCGTCGATGCGTCCGGCCCAGATCTCCATCAAAAGCATCGTCACGGTAACCGCCAGCGGGCCGAGGATGACGCCCGGCGCGCCGAACAGGACCAGGCCGCCGATGATCGAAATGAAGGCCGGAACCGTGTGCAGCCGCAGCGTATTGCCGACCAGGACAGGCCGCAGGAGATTGTCGATGCCGCCGACGACGATCGCCCCCCACAACGCGAGGATCAGCGCCCTTGCCCAGCTGCCGTCCAATGCCAGAAGGATGGCCGCCGGAATCCAGACGACGAAGGCACCGAGGACGGGAACCACCGACAGCACGCCCATTACCAGGCCCCACAGCAGCGGGCTCGGCAAATCCAGCACCCAAAACATCAGACCCCCGAGGAGGCCTTGGACGGCGGACACGGCCAGCGTGCCGTAAACGGTGGCGTGAACCGTGTCGAAGACGCGGCGAAACAGCCGCTCCGCTTCGGGCGGCGTCAGCGGCAGCCAGGAATGGATCATGGTCTTGGCGGCCTGCCGGTCGCGGAGGAAATAGAAGAGCAGATAGAAGGTGAGGACGATCTCGACGACTTGCAGCACCGACCCCTTGACGAAGCTCGCCCCCATATTGCTGAGCCAGGCCGCGACGCTGGCGGTAAGCGCAGGCAGATCGAGCTGGCGCTCGACCCAGGCGCCGATCGGAGCGAGGCTGGGGTAGGAATCAAGCAGTTTCTGAAGCTCGCCGGCCGCGACACGTTCCTGCAGGGCTCCGGCGCCGCTGGCCGCCTCGTTGACGAGGCGCTCGACCACGAAAACGGCGGGGACGGCGACGACAAGGGCGAGGATGGCGACGGAAGCAGCCGCCGCGACGCCTGGATTTCCCAGCCGGGCCTCGATCCTGGCGTGAACCGGCACGAAGAGGATTGCCAGCGCCAGCGCCCAGGTGAGAGCGCCCAGGAACGGCCAGACCAGCATGACGCAGACGGCCGCGCCTGCGATGGCGGCAGCGGCGACGACATAAGGGCCAAGGCTCCCGCCCGGCTGGTTTCGGGTCTTGTCGTTCACGGCGGCACCCTCCGCGGTCGGATCGCCGGACGACAGGAGCATATCTGTGGCCGGGACCGCAACAAAGGACGAGAACGGCCCGCCGCTCCTATCCCTGTCCGTCCGGCTCGGCCGCCGGCCCGCGAAGTCCGCCTCCTGCCGTCAGAGCCCGTCGACAGCCTGCTTCAGGAGCTGGCGCACTTCGCCGGCGATCGGAGCGAGCCCGGGATTGTCCACCCCCTGCATCGACGCGATCGGATCCACCGCCGAGACTTCGATCCGGCCGTCGCCGGCCTGCTGCAGGATGACGTTGCAGGGCAGCATCGTGCCGATCTTGTCCTCGGCCTGCAGCGCCTTGTAGGCGAAGCCCGGATTGCAGGCGCCGAGAATGACATAGGGCCTGAAATCGACATCGAGCTTCTTCTTGAGCGTGGCGCTGACATCGATGGTCGTCAGGACGCCGAACCCCTTCGCGGCAAGCGCGGACGTAACGTGCTCGATCGCCTTGTCCATCGGCATGGCGATCGTCTTCGTGAAGTGATAGCTCACGGGCTTCTCCTTGGTTTTCGCAGGATTGCGTCAGAACGCGCCGCAATCCCCGCCGATCAGGTCGTCGGCGATCGTCTTCTGCTCGGCCGTCAGGACCGCATAAAGCCCCTCGGTCGCCGGCTTCAGGGCCTTCATTGATTCCAGCATCGCCTCCATCGCCGCGATCCTTGCGTCCATGCGCTCCGTCGCGCTGCCTTTCTGCATTGTTTCCACCATGCCCCGGTGGATCCCCTGCATCGTCTCGACGCGTCCGGTTATCGCGGAAGCATAAGCATCCCACGCCGGCTGTTGTTCCGCAGTGATGTTCAATTCTCCCTTGAGATAGGCGAGGCGGCCCTCGACCAGCGCGCCCATGCGCGGCTGACGGCCCATCATGCCGCGGAACCAGCCGCCGCGGTCGCCCCACCCGCCGGGACCCATCCAGCCGTGGCCCATCATGCCGACGGTGGGACAACCGCCGCCCATCATGCCCATCATGCCGTTCGGCCCCTGGGCATGGGCCGGCGAGAGTGAAGCCGCGGCGAGCGCGAGCGCAAGCGCAGCGGATTTCGGGAAACGTGCCATGGAAATCTCCTTCCGCACCGGATCAGCCGGTAACTGGAAGAAGATGGCGCCCGATACGGCGGGACGTCGCTGATCTGAATCAATTGTCCGGGCGGATATCATCCGGATGGCGCGCGGCGAGGCCGGGAGCCTCGCCTAAGGCGGCCTGCGCCTGACGCAACGCGTAGACCCTGAGCGCAGAGGAGAGGTTGGCATCGCGCGGCCGGGCGGCATCAACCTCTGCGACAAGCGCGGCAAAGCTGATGCCGCGCGCGGCAGCGATCGTTTCGAGGGCGTCGTAGAATTCCTGCTCGATGGAGAAGCTGGTGCGATGGCCGCGGATCGAGACGGACCGTTTGCGCACCGCGCTCATTTGCGGTCGTCGTCCGGCTTTTCCAGCCGATGGCCGTCGATCAGGGCTTCATCGCGCCGGCGCGCGGTTTTCTCCGCCGTCTTTTCGGCCTTGGTGCGGCCGTGAAGAACGCGGTTGGCTGCGGCTTTCGTGTCGTGCTCGGCGCGCGCCCGGCGCTTGCGGGCGAGCCTCAGATTGACGACGTCGCCCATCGGGTGAGCTACTTCTTGCGGAAGGCGTCGAGCGAAACCACGTCGGCGCTCTTGCCGTCGCCCTCTGCCGGCTTGTCGGCACCGGCCTTCTCGGCCACCGGTTCGGCCTTCTTCGGCACCGGCTTCGGCGTGGGAGCGGCGCGGGGCACGGGCTTCGGCGCCTCGGGCTTGGCCAACGCCGTGACCTCGCCCGCCGGCTCGTCGGTCCGAACGTCGAACTCGAGTTCGAAATTGACCGACGGATCGTAGAAGCCGCGCACCGCCGCGAAGGGAACTTCAAGCTTTTCCGGCACGTCGGAGAACGAGAGGCCGACCTCGAAGCCGGCATCCGTCACCTTCAGGTCCCAGTACTGGTACTGAAGAACGATGGTCATCTGCTCGGGATAACGTTCCTTGAGCCGCGACGAGACGCGCACGCCGGGCGCGCCGGTCAGGAAGGTGATGAAGAAGTGGTGGTTGCCGGGCAGGCCGGTCCTCTGCACTTCCTGCAGCACCTTGCGCATGACGCCGCGCAGCGCCTCCTGCGCGAGGATGTCGTAGCGGATGTGGTCTTCGGCCATCAGCCGTCATTCCCCGATTCAGTCCGGGTACCTTTAATGAAGCGCCTGGCGAACGTAAACGGCATATGGCGGATTGCCGCGACGAAGCAAGCCGAATGACGATCACGTTCGTCTCAGATCAACGACACGTTCGTCTCAGATCAACGAGCGGCAGATCCACGACAGTCGAGTTTGCAGGGAAGGTGGAGGTTTCTGTTGCCAGGTACCTCCGAACCCCGCCTGAAGGTGCTAACCCACAGGGCTTGATTCGAGACTATCGCACTGCTTACGCAGCGAGACGTGCCTCAGCATAGTTGTCGTTGGCAACTATAGGTTTGACCCGATAACGGCGGTATCATGCCGGGCAAAAGTCCGATCTTTACACCTTCGTCGATCCTATTTCGCCCCCAGCAGAAACCGCCTTGTGCAGCGGCGGCTTGTGGTGGAGGCGCCGGGTACCGCCCCCGGGTCCGAACGGCTTATTTCATCGGCAGTTTATCGCCATAGCCGGACAAGCCGGCACGGCGAATATAGGGGCGGGCGAGGGGGATTGGAAGGGGTTGCCGACTGAAGTTCGCTTGTAGGAGGCGGGCTAGACTTGCTTCAGGTGTGCGTTCGTGTTGGTGATGGTATCATGTCATTGTGTCCCGTATCGCAGTTCTGTCTAGTTATCGAGCAGAGTCTTGATAGATAAATCTATTGATTATGGCCGCGGAAGGCCTCCGCCTGGTGATCACGATGTCCGATTTTCTGGTGATCTGAAAGCGGACGAAGCAGAGTTGGTCAGGCTGTCTGGCGTTTACTATCATGCGCTTGAGGCTGTCGTTGCTATCTCAGATCGCTCGATAGGCGTTCAGCATACAGGAAGGCAGATGCGCGCCCTTATGGTGTACGCCAAGATGATTTCACATGGCCTCTCGCTTCATTCCATCGTGCAAGGCTATTTCGATCGACGCGAATTACTGGATCATTTCTCAGTAGCTGTCTTGGCGCGGGCTATCCTTGATGCCGGCTTGATGACATTGTATATTTCGCATCCAACATTGACTACAGCGGAGTGGAATCTTAGACGTCACATCCTGTTCCTTCATGATCTCGTGAACCGAAAGCGATTTTTGACCTCGATCGAGGGGCGTGGTGGTTCCGCTGATCCACTGCCCTTCTTTGAGAATTATGAGGAACTGAAAACTGATTTGCGAAGTAAGATCGCCGCCTTTGCAGCCTCGCTTGGACGCTCGGACGCTCACATCGTCGAGTTCCAGAAGGGCCAATTGGTGTTTGTCGATGGCTCCCGCGCAGCTGCTCGCGAAGCGGGCTGGGATGTCGAGATATTTGACCATATGCAATCCTACTGGTCCGCCTACGTTCATTCACATCCGGTCAGCTTCCTACTAGCGGTTGATCGAGGGTTATCTTTTGAGAAGCCATCGCTATTTCAAGTTCATTTTGTCGGAGTTATTCTTTCTCAATTAGTAATTATATTCGAAGATGTTCGCAGGAGAATGGATATGTTCGCTGGATCGATTGCTAAAGACCCGCTCGGGCAAATTGACTAAAACGGTCCATAGTTCGTAGAGAAGTCGGTCGCTCTGAAAGAATCCACCGTGCCGGCGTGGCGCTGGGTTGAGCGGAAGGCCGCCCGGGCGTTACCGGTGTTCGTCGAAAAGATCAGTCGGTCCACAGCAGGACTTGTTATCGAAGTGGATATAAGCGGCGCGCCGTCGTATCCTGCGGCATCCAGAATCGGCGGCCTCGATGAAGCAGTATCTCGACCTCCTCAGCCATGTGCTCGATACCGGCCTCGACCGCGGCGACCGGACCGGCACCGGCACGCGCGGCGTGTTCGGCTACCAGATGCGCTTCGATCTGGCGGACGGCTTCCCGGTGACCACGACCAAGAAGCTGCACCTGAAATCGATCATCCACGAACTCTTGTGGTTCCTGAAGGGCGACACCAACATCGCCTATCTGCACGAGCACGGCGTGACGATCTGGGACGAGTGGGCCGACGAGAACGGCGACCTCGGCCCGGTCTACGGCGCGCAGTGGCGGTCGTGGCCCGACGGCAAGGGCGGCACGATCGACCAGATCGCCAAGGTGGTCGAGCAGATCCGCAAGAACCCGAACTCGCGCCGGCTGATCGTGTCGGCCTGGAACCCGGCCGAAGTGGACGAGATGGCGCTGCCGCCCTGCCACTGCTTGTTCCAGTTCTACGTCTCGGACGGCAAGCTCTCCTGCCAGCTCTACCAGCGTTCGGCCGACATCTTTCTCGGCGTGCCGTTCAACATCGCCTCCTATGCGCTGCTCACCATGATGGTGGCGCAAGTGACGGGGCTGAAGCCTGGCGAGTTCGTACATACGCTGGGCGATGCGCATCTCTACCAGAACCACTTCATGCAGGCGCGCCTGCAGCTGACCCGCACGCCGAAGCCGCTGCCGAAGATGTGGATCAATCCGGAGGTGACGGATCTGTTCGAGTTCGTCTACGAGGATTTCCGGCTGGAGGGCTACGAGGCGGAGCCCAGCATCAAGGCGCCGATCGCGGTGTAAGTGCTGGGGACAGTTTACTTTTTTCCGCCACCGCCCGCCTTGACGCGCTTCGACTTTTCCGCGGAAAGAAAGTAAACTGTCCCCCCGGCGCGCTCTACCGCCGCCTGAAAAGCCGGATCGCCCTCATGCTGAAGTTTATCGCCACCTCCATCCTCTCCGTCCTCGTTTGCAGCCCCGCCCTAGCCAACGACACCACCGCCCAGCTCGGCACCGGCGGGCTGATCTTCGTGCGCACCGACGCGGTGGCGATGGAGAGCGAAGATCTCTACATTTCGCCGGAGGAAGTGCGGGTCGCCTATAAATTCCGCAATATCTCCGAGGCCGACGTGGAAAGCGTAGTGGCGTTCCCGATGCCCGACATCGAGGCCAACCCCTATGCGAATGTCTCGATCCCCGACATGGCGTCCGACAATTTCCTCGGCTTCACCGTAACGGTCGACGGCAAACCGCTTCAGCCGGCGCTCGACCAGCGCGCCTTCGCGGCGGAAGTGGACGTTACCGATGAACTGAAGGTCGCCGGCATTCCGCTCCTGCCCTTCGGCGAGGCGGTCGAAACGGCGCTGGCCAAACTGCCGGAGAAGACGCGTGCAGACTGGATCTCGCGCGGGATCGTGATGATCGACACCTATGACGTCGGCATGGGGATGGAGGATCACACCATCCCCTTCTGGACGCTGAAATCGACCTACTGGTGGAAGATGAACTTTCCGAAGGGCAAGGAGATCGACGTCCGCCACGCTTACAAGCCGAGCGTCGGGGCGACCGTCGGATTGACCTTCGTGGTGGACGGCGCAGTCGGCGGCGAGCAGCGCGACCTCTACCGGCAGAAGTACTGCATGGATGCCGGCTTCGAGCGGGCGGTGCAGAAGGCGGTCGACGCGGCGGAGGAGTACGTCACGCCCTATTACGAGAACTGGATCTCCTACGTGCTGACGACCGGCGGCAACTGGGCCGCCAATATCGGCAGGTTCAAGCTGACCATCGACAAGGGCAAGGCCGACTCGCTGGTCAGCTTCTGCGGCGAGGGGGTGAAAAAGACCGGACCGACCACGTTCGAGATGACCGCGGAAGATTTCTATCCGCAGAAGGACATCGAGATCCTGATCCTGGAAAAGGCGCCGGCGCAATAGGCATGGACATCGTCATTCACGCGGCCGTCGCCGAGAACGGCATCATCGGTTCCGACGGCGGTCTGCCGTGGACGCTGTCGAGCGACCTGAAGCGCTTCAAGGCGGGCACGATGGGCCGCCCGATCATCATGGGCCGCAAGACCTTCGAAGGCATTGGCCGGCCGCTGCCGGGACGGCTCAACATCGTCGTCACCCGCGACCGCGAATGGTCGCGCGAGGGGGTCGAGACGGCCGGCTCGCTCGACGAGGCGATACGGCTCGCCACCATCCGCGCGCGTTGCATGACCGGCGTGGACGAGATCGCCGTGATCGGCGGCGGCGAGATCTATGCCCAGACCATGCCGATCGCCGACCGGCTGTGCATCACTCACGTGCTCGCCGAACCTGCCGGCGACACAAGCTTTCCGGCGATCGATCCCGAAATCTGGCAAGCGAAGGACTGCCAGGAGATTCCGGCCGGCGAACGCGACAGTCATGCGACGCGGTTCTGCGTCTACGTGCGGAAATAGGCGGAAAGCGCGCGACCGAAGGGCGATAGGGCCGGCCGTCCGGTGTCCCAACCGCTTTTCGCGACGAGTCCCACCCGTTTTCGCCGCAATTTGACGGGCTCGCGTTGAAAGCCCGGCACCGCATCCCTATAACCGTGACAACGAGAACATGCTGCGGAGCCAACCGCCGCGGGTGGTTCGCAACAAGAGGAAATTCATGCCCTGGAACAATCAGAGCGGTGGAGGCGGCGGCCCGTGGGGCGGCGGCGGCAATGGCGGCGGCCCATGGGGCCAGGGACCGCGCGGACCGGGCGGTCCGCAGAACACGCCGCCCGATCTCGAGGAGATCATCCGCCGGGGCCAGGACCGTCTGAAGAAGGCGCTGCCCGGGGGCGGCGGTTTCAATCCGGCACTGGTCGGTCTCGGCCTTGCGGTCGTGGTCGGACTCTGGGCCTTCCAGTCGATCTATACGGTCCAGCCTGACGAGGTCGGCGTCGAGCTGCGTTTCGGCAAGCCGAAGGAAGAATTGTCGCGGCCGGGCCTGCATTTCCATTGGTGGCCGGTCGAGACGGTCGAGATTGCCAAGACGGCCGAGCGGCTGATCAATATCGGAGAGGACCGTGGGAACAACAACAGCTCGGGATTGATGCTGTCGGGCGACCAGAACATCGTCAACGTCAAGTTCTCGGTCGCCTATCAGGTCGCCGATCCGCGCCAGTTCCTGTTCAACGTCGCCGACACGGAACAGACGGTCAGGCAGGTGGCCGAGAGCGCGATGCGCGAGGCCGTCGGCCGGCGCCCGGCACAGGACATCTTCCGCGACGACCGCCAGGGCATCGCCGATTCGGTGCGCACGATCATCCAGAACACGCTCGACGAATACGGTGCCGGTCTGGCGATCAACGCCATCTCCATCGAGGACGCCGCACCGCCGCGCGAAGTGGCCGATGCGTTCGACGAAGTGCAGCGCGCCGAACAGGACGAAGACCGTTTCGTCGAGGAGTCCAACCAGTATTCCAACCAGAAGCTCGGCCAGGCCCGAGGCGAGGCGGCGCAGATCCGCGAAGAGGCGGCCGCCTACAAAAACCGCGTGGTGCAGGAAGCCCAGGGTGAGGCGCAGCGCTTCATCTCGGTCTATGACGAATATGCCAAGGCTCCGGACGTGACCCGCAAGCGCCTGTTCATCGAGACGATGGAGAAGGTGCTGCAGGGCTCCAACAAGGTGATCGTCGAGCAGGGCAACGGTCAGGGCGTCGTGCCCTATCTGCCGCTGCCCGAGCTTCAGAAGCGCGCGACCGGAGGAAACAACTGATGGCCAACCGTTTCACGGCAATAGCGGTCGCAGCCGTCATCGTACTGCTCGTCGCGTTTTCTTCCTTCTTCATCGTCAACGAACGCGAGCAGGGAATCGTGCTGCGCTTCGGCGAGATCGTCGACGTCAAGACCGAGCCCGGCATCTATTTCAAGGCGCCGTTCGGCTTCCTCGACGCCGATACGGTCCAGATCGTCGATGACAGACTGCTGCGCTTCGACCTCGACAACATCCGCGTCCAGGTGTCGGGCGGCAAGTTCTACGAAGTCGATGCTTTCGTCGCCTATCGCATCGAGGATCCGAGGGTGTTCCGCCAGGCGGTCTCGGGCGACCTTCAACTAGCCGAGCAGCGGCTGCGCACGCGTCTCGACGCGGCGCTCCGCCGGGTCTACGGCCTGCGCGGATTCGAATCGGCACTGTCCGAGGAACGCGCGTCGATGATGCTCGAGGTGCGCGACCAGCTCCGGCCCGACGCGACTTCGCTCGGGCTCAAGATCGAGGACGTCCGCATCCGCCGCACCGATCTGACCCAGGAAGTCTCCCAGCAGACCTTCGACCGGATGAAGGCCGAGCGTCTGGCGGAGGCCGAGCGGCTGAGGGCCCGCGGACGGGAAGCGGCGCAGCGTATCCGCGCGCGCGCCGACCGCGAGGTGGTGGAGATCGTCGCCGAGGCCAACAAGGAATCGGAGATCTTGCGAGGCGAGGGCGAAGCCGAGCGCAACGCGATCTTCGCCGAGGCCTTCCAGCGCGATCCGGGCTTCTTCGAATTCTACCGCTCGATGGCGGCCTATGCGGCGGCGCTGCAGAACTCCGGAACGACGATGGTGCTGTCGCCCGACTCCGAGTTCTTCAAATATTTCCAGGATTCCGCCGGAGGCGGGGCTGCGCCGGTTCCTGCGCCAGCGCCCGGCGCCACCAGCGCAATTCCCGCACCGGCCGCCCAATAGGCGGCCGGAGTGCAGGATTTCATCGCGGCCATCGGCCTGGTGCTGGTGATCGAAGGCCTCCTCTACGGAGGCTTTCCCGCTTTTGCTAAGCGCATGGCCGCGGAGGCGACGCAGGCGCCGGAGAATTTGCTTCGGGTCGCGGGGCTCGTCGCCATCGCGGCCGGGGTGTTCATCGTCTGGCTGGCGCGCGGGTAACGCAGGATTTACGGCCCGCGGATCGCGCCGCCGCGTGACGAAGCCGCAAACGCGCCGTAATTCTTGCAGACAACATGCCGGCCGGCGACCGGCGCCATACCTGTCCCGAACGGCAGCCGCACGAGAGGCATTTCCATGAACGCAGCCATGACTTTTTCCAGGTTCCGGCGTGTCGTCGGCGCATCGCTGATCGCCGGCGCCGCCGGTCTCGTCGCGGTGCCGATGGTGGTGACGCCGGCGCAGGCGCAGCTGGCACGGCCGAACGGACCTGCCTCGGTCGCCGATCTCGCGGAAGGCCTGCTCGAATCGGTGGTGAATATCTCGACCTCGCAGACGGTCGCTGGAAGCGACGAGCCGGGGGTGAAACCACCCGAACTGCCGGAGGGCTCGCCGTTCCAGGACTTCTTCGACGACTATTTCAAGAACCGTCGCGAAGAGGGCAACGGCGGCAGCCAGAAAGTCCAGTCGCTCGGCTCCGGTTTCGTGCTGGACGCAGAGGCCGGCATCATCGTGACCAACAACCACGTCATCGCCGACGCGGACGAGATCGAAATCAACTTCTCCGACGGATCGAAGCTGAAGGCGACGCTGAAAGGCCGCGACACCAAGACCGACATCGCAGTGCTCGAAGTCGACCCGACGCTGAAGAAGCTCAAGGCCGTCAAGTTCGGCGATTCCGACAAGGTGCGCGTCGGAGACTGGGTGATGGCGATCGGCAACCCGTTCGGCCTCGGCGGCACGGTGACCGTCGGCATCGTCTCGGCACGCAACCGCGACATCAATGCCGGACCCTATGACGATTTCATCCAGACCGACGCCGCGATCAACCGCGGCAATTCGGGCGGGCCGCTGTTCAACATGAACGGCGAGGTGATCGGCATCAATACGGCCATCATTTCGCCGTCCGGCGGTTCGATCGGCATCGGCTTCTCGATCCCGGCGAAAATGGCGGCGGGCGTGGTCGGCCAGTTGCGCGAGTTCGGCCAGACGTCGCGCGGCTGGCTCGGCGTGCGAATCCAGGAAGTGTCGGACGAGATCGCCGAAAGCCTCGGCATGAAGACCGCCAAGGGCGCGCTGGTGTCCGGCGTGATCAAGGGCGGGCCGGTCGACAACGGCTCGATCCAGGCCGGCGATGTGATCGTCAAGTTCGACGGGCGCGACATCAAGGCGATGAACGACCTGCCGCGCGCGGTGGCCGAAAGCCCGGTCGGCAAGAGCGTCGAGGTGGTCATCATCCGAGAGGGCAAGGAACAGACCGTGTCGGTGACGCTCGGTCGCCTCGAGGATGGCGAGAAGCTCGCCTCCGCCGACGAGAACGCCGGAAAACTGGAGCAGGACGAAGATGCGCCGGTGGCGACCGCGAACGTGCTCGGCATGACGGTCGGGGAACTCAACGATGAGCTGCGCACGCAGTTCGGCATCTCCAAGGACGTGAGCGGCGTCGTCGTCACCGAGGTCAATCCGAATTCGCCAGCGGCGGAAAAGGGGGTCGTGGCCGGCGACGTGATCGCGGAGATCGCGCAGGAATCGGTCTCGACGCCGAAGGACGTGCTCGACCGCATCACCACGCTCAAAGGCCAGGGCCGCAAAAGCGCGCTGCTGATGCTGGCGTCGAAATCCGGCGAGCTGCGCTTCGTGCCGGTGCCGATGAACTGAGGCGAAAGGCCTTTGGCAAAGCTGCGAGGGGAGGCTTCGGCCTCCCTTTGGCTTCGCGGAGCTCAGTCGCGGAATTCGGACCGGCGGTATCCCTGCAGGTAGAGCAGCGCGGTCAGGTCGCCGTGGTCGATACGGATCCGGGCCTGGGCGGCGACCGCCGGCTTGGCGTGAAGCGCGACCCCTGTGCCGGCGAGGCGCAGCATGTCCAGATCGTTGGCGCCGTCGCCGACGGCGATCGCCTGCGCCGGCGAGATGCCCAGGCGGGCCGAGATGGACAGGAGGGCTTCCGCCTTCGCGGCGCGGCCGAGGATCGGCTCGGCGACGGTGCCGGCGAGCCGGCCCTCGGCTTCGTGAAGAACGTTGGCGATGTTCTCGTCAAAGCCGATCATCGCCGCCACCGGACCGGTGAAGACGGTAAAGCCGCCGGACACGAGTGCGGTCCAGGCGCCGTTGGCGCGCATGGTGCCCACCAGCGCTCTGCCGCCGGACGCCAGCGTGATGCGGCTGGCGATCACCTCGCCGACGACGCTCGCCGGCAGGCCTTTCAGCAGCGCGACGCGCTCGCGCAGCGCCGGCTCGAAGGCGATCTCGCCATTCATGGAGCGGGCCGTGATCGCAGCTACGTGCGCCTTGAGCCCGACCAGATCGGCGAGTTCGTCGATGCACTCCTGGTCGATCATCGTCGAATCCATGTCGGCAATCAGCAGTTGCTTCCGGCGATTGCTTACCTCCTGAACTGCTATGTCGACCGCAGCGCCGGACAGGGCGAAGGCGATTAGCTCGGCGGATCGGGCCGGGTCAGCCCCGTCCGGCAGGGCAATGTCGCAGGCGATGTTCTCGGCCAGCCAGTCCGGCGCGCTTGCGCCGACGGCGCGGCAAGCGCTATTCGCGAGGTCCGCAAAGAGCGCGGGCCGCGAGGGATGCGAGATCAGGGTGGCAACGAAAGACGTCATAGGGGATTCCGGCGCGGCGGGCGGCGGACTGCCGCTCAGGGGCGCGGTCCTGATAGCGGGACCGACGGCGAGCGGCAAGTCGGCGCTGGCGCTCGAGATCGCGCAGCTGACCGGCGGCGCGATCGTGAATGCCGATTCGATGCAGGTCTACGACGTCTTGCGGGTGTTGACGGCAAGACCGGAAGCCGAGGACCTGCGCGCGGCGCCGCACCATCTCTACGGGCATGTCCATCCGTCGGTGCCCTATTCGACCGGCGAATGGACACGAGATGTGGAGAGACTGGCCGCGAGCGGCCACCTTGAGGGACGGCGTGCGATTTTCGTCGGCGGAACGGGGCTTTACTTCCGTGCCCTGCTTGGCGGGCTCTCGGCGATGCCCGACATTCCGCCGGCGATCCGGGAAAGCTGGCGCGACCGGCTCTCGCGGGGCGGCCCGGCAGAACTGCACGCGATCCTCGCCAAGCGCGATCCGCAAACGGCGTCCGCGCTGCGGCCGACCGATGGGCAGAGGATCGCCCGCGCGCTCGAGGTCCTGGATGCGTCGGGACGATCGATCCGGCACTGGCAGAAGCAATCGTCCGCACCGCTGGTCGATCCGGCATCGGCGACCTGTCTGGTCATCGATATCGACCGGGCGCTGCTGCACCGCCGCATCGACGAGCGGGTCGAGCGGATGGTGGAGCAGGGGGCGGTCGACGAGGTGCGCCGCGTCCGCTCGCTCGGACTCGATCCGGCGCTTCCGGCGATGAAGGCGATCGGCGTGCCGGAGTTCGGTGCGTTCCTGGACGGGACGAGCACTCTCGAAGAGGCGGTCTCGAAGGTTCAGGCGGCAACCCGCCAGTATGCCAAGCGACAACTCACGTGGTTTCGCAACCAGCTTGGGCCAGAGTGGACCAGGCATTCCGCGAGCGCGCCGGGTCAATTGGGGGCCGCACTCTCAGATAATAAAGCTTTGTTGACCTAAAGGCACTTATTCTAGCGGAGGTTGTGGCTTTAGGTGTTGCGAACCGGGCGGTTTGAAATAGAAAGGGGCGGCGTTGCCTGAGGGGATAATGCGTTTCCATAAATCGGAATCGGCATTTTTCGTGTTCATCGCGCTGGTGCTCGTCGCCGGCGCCGGCCTCGCTTACGGCTACTCGATTCTGGGCGAGGCGGGCGACTCGCGCGATCCGATGGAACTCGGGGGCTACCTGGTCACGCTGGGGCGCATCATCTTCGCTACCGGCGTTCTGCTGGCCACCGCGAACATCTTCGGCATCTTCTTCATCTATCCGCTGATCCGCAAGCAGGTGCGCGAGGAAGGCAAGCTGCGCGCGATGACCGAATCGCTCAGCGCGCGCTCGGTGACGCTCGAGCACGCGGCGTTGACGGACGGCCTCACCGGCATGCAGAACCGGCGCTATTTCGACGACGCGCTGCGCGAATATCTCGAGGAGTTCCGACGCATCGGCAAGCCGGTCGGGCTCCTGCTCCTCGACCTCGACCATTTCAAGTCGGTCAACGACACGCACGGGCACGACGTCGGCGACGAAGTGCTGCGGGTCGTGGCCGGCTGCCTGCGCGAATTCACCCGCTACCACGACGTGGTGGCGCGGCTCGGCGGCGAGGAATTTGCCGTTGTCGCGCCGAACATGGACACGGACATGCTGATCAAGCTGGCCGAGCGGATCCGCAAGGCGATCGCGGCGCTGACCGTCACCACCGGAAACGTCCGTCTGCGGGTGACGACGAGCATCGGTATCGCGATCTGGGACGGCAAGGAGAACGCCGAGCAGTTCTATCGCCGCGCTGACCGCATGCTCTACGAGGCGAAGCGGCTCGGGCGGAACAGGGTCTGTGCGTAGGATTAGGGGAACAGGGGAGTAGGGCAGTAAGGCAATAGGGAAAAATGAAGGGAACTCGCAGGCCGCGTTCGCCCGCCGCCCTTTCCTACCGCCTACTGCCCTACTGCCTACCCGAACAACCTTCCGTCGGACCGGCGCTGAAGGATGGGCTCCTCGACATAGGGCGACAGCCGCGCCAGGCTGGGGCGTTGCTCGGGCCCGCCCGCGCCGGGTGAGGCAGGCGCGCTCGGCCCGAACCAGACGTCGTCAGCAGACGTATCGCGGCCGCCATTGCGCATCCGCTCGACGATCGAATTGAGGTCGAAATCGCCCTGTTCCGCGATCTCCGGCTCGGTGCGGTCGCGTGTGGCGGAGCCGGGAATGTAGCGGCGATCCAGTATCTCGAACTTCATGCGCATGGTGGCGGCGACGCCGTCGCCGAAGGTGATCGCTTCGCGCTGACCCATCGAGGACAGGAAGGCGAGGGCGGAGGCGGATGCGTCGGAGATGGCGGAACGGATGATCGCCTGGTCCTGCTCGTTGGGCAGGCGCATGGCGAAGACGGTCGAGCATTGCGAAAAGATGGTCGGGTCGAGTTCTCCCGGGCGCTGTGTGACCACGCCGAGATAGCAGCCGTATTTGCGGCCTTCCTTGGCGATGCGGGCGAGTGCGTGCCGCGTCGGCGCGAAGCCCATCCGCGGGTCGACCGGCATGTAGCGATGCGCTTCCTCGCACAGGACCAGCAATTCGATGTTGCCTCTGCCCCACAATGTCAGGTCGAAGGCGATCCGCGCCAGAACCGAGCAGACCGAGTTCACGACTTCCGAGGGCATGCCGGCCATGTGGAAGCAGGTCACCGGCTTGCCCTGCGTAGGAATGCGGAAGATGCGGCCGATCGCCGAGGTGATGTTGTCCTCGATGATCCGGGCGCCGAACATGAAGCGGAAACGCGGATCGCGGATTGCGCTGTCGAGCCGCTGCCGCAGCGAGCGGTAGACGGGCCGCAGATCCTTGCTGTCCAGCAGGCCGACGCGGTCGTCCATGATGCGCATGAGGTCGGCCATCCGATAGGGGATGGGCGTGTCGGCGGTGATGCCGCCCGCCTCCACGCTGCGCCGCAGCGATACGCCGCCTGCGCCACGGTGCTCGGCCTTGGCCGCGGGTATGAGGTCGCGCAGCAGTTCGACCTCCTCCGGTATCGGGTCGCGGCCGTGATACAGGACCTCGATCAGTTCCTCGAGCCGGAACATCCAGAAGGGGAGGTCGAGCGTATCCGAATCGAGCGTGATCGCGAGGTCGGGAAAGGCACTGGCGAACTCGTTGTGCGGATCAAGGATCAGGACGCGCAGGTTCGGGCGGACCTCGATCGCCTTGTGAAGCAGGAGCGACACGGCGCTCGACTTGCCGACGCCGGTGGAGCCCACGACGGCGAAGTGGCGGTTGAGCGTGCGCCCCATTGCGATATGCGCCTCGATGCTTTCATCTTGCGAGAGATGGCCGATCGGAACGGCGTCGCGGCCGCCGATCGCATAGATCGCCGCAAGGTCGCGCTGCCTGATGCGATGCGCGATCGCGCCGATATGCGGATATTGCGCGATGCCGCGGTCGAACGTCGGCGGCGACCCGTCTTCGCCGTCGCGGACCTCGCCGATCAGGTCGACATGCACGAGCATGCGGTTCTCGCCGTCCTCGTGCCAATTGCCGTCGACGTGAACGTCGTGGACCAGCCCGACGGTGCGGGTATTGGCGAGGCTTATCGAAATGAACTTGCCGACCGACCATTGGCCGGCCTCCTGGCTCTTGTTGCCGGCAGCCGTGGTCGCGATCGTGGCATGTGCGCCGTCGCACTGGATGACGTGGCCGAGAATTCGAGCGGCCTCCTGCGCGGCATCGCGGACGATTTGTCCGGCAGGCTCGCGTGCTTCGCTTTCACGGTCAATAAACATCGAGGCACCCCTATTCCCCCGCTCCTTCTAAACGAACGGGGTTAAGTCCGTGTGATGACGCTTGGTTGACGGGCGGTGAACGAATTGCCTCGCATTTCCATCCGGGCGGACTCTGGAACCGGGCGCCGGTGCGGGCGTTTGTCCCCAGGGGCTAACACATACGAGGAGTAACCCGATGTTGAAGAAGCTTATCTTTGCAACCGCCCTGGCGGGATCCTTTGCCGCCACGGCCATCGCCCAGGAGGCGCCCTCGCAGACGACCGAGGAAGTGAAGAACCAGAAATTCGAGACCGGCGCTGGCGCTGTGACCGGTGCGGCCGCGGGCGCGGTGGTCGGCGGACCTGTCGGCGCGGTGGTCGGCGGAGTCGCGGGTGCCGCGATCGGTGCGGCGACCTCGGTCCCCGAGCCGGCTCGCGAATACGTCGTTGCCAATCCGGTCGAGCCGGTGGTGATCGAGGAGAAGGTGGCCGTAGGCACGGTGATACCCCAGACCGTGGTGATTCACGAGATTCCCGATGCGCCTGAATTCGGCTATGTCTATGTCGACAGCGGGCCGGTTGTCGTGAAAAAGCAGACCCGCGAGGTTGTCTTCATCAACGGCTAACCGGAAGCCCAGGAGATGCGGCCCGAAAGGCTCCCCCGCGGGGAGCCTTTCGTGTCAAAGGGGCGCGGAATCCCGATTGACGCCAGTGCCGGTGCGCACTATGGTCCGCCCCGATGAAACAGGCACTCATTCTCGTAGTAGGTCGGCGCGTGGGCAAGGCGGTGTAACCGCCGGGCGAAAGCACCCCATGCGCCAGCGAGGCTCCCTTCCGGGGGCCTTTTTTATTGCCTCCGATCCCGATAAACGACCACCACCCACGCCGCAGCGGCACATTGAACGGACGACGACCATGAACAAGGCGACGCAGGAAACCGGACGACGCGAGATGACGGGCGCGGAGATGGTGGTCCAGGCCCTCAGGGACAATGGGGTCGAACACCTGTTCGGCTATCCCGGCGGGGCCGTCCTGCCGATCTATGACGAATTGTTCCAGCAGGACGATATCCAGCACATCCTGGTGCGGCACGAGCAGGGGGCGGGGCATGCGGCCGAGGGCTATGCGCGCTCAACCGGCAAGCCGGGTGTCTTTCTGGTCACCTCGGGGCCAGGGGCGACCAATGCGGTGACGCCGCTGCAGGACGCGTTGATGGATTCGATCCCGCTCGTGTGCATCACCGGCCAGGTTCCGACAACTCTGATCGGCTCCGACGCCTTCCAGGAATGCGATACGGTCGGCATCACGCGGCCCTGCACCAAGCACAACTGGCTGGTGAAGGACGTGAACGAACTCGCCCGCATCCTGCACGAGGCATTCCATGTGGCGACGACCGGCCGGCCCGGCCCCGTCGTGGTCGACATTCCGAAAGACGTGCAGTTTGCGAAGGGCATCTATACGCCGCCGCAGACCGCACCCCGCACCTCCTATCAGCCGAAGCTGCAGGGCGACCTGGAAAAGATCAAGGCAGCCGTCGCGATGATGGCGAGTGCCAAGCGGCCGATCATCTATTCCGGCGGCGGCGTCGTGAACTCCGGGCCGGAGGCGAGCCACCTGTTGCGCGAGCTGGTCGACCTGACCGGCTTCCCCATCACCTCGACCCTGATGGGCCTCGGCGCCTATCCGGCGTCTGGCAAGAACTGGCTCGGCATGCTCGGCATGCACGGCTCCTACGAGGCCAACATGGCCATGCACGATTGCGACGTGATGGTCTGCATCGGCGCGCGCTTCGACGACCGCATCACCGGTCGGCTGAACGCCTTTTCGCCCAATTCGCGGAAGATCCACATCGACATCGATCCGTCCTCGATCAACAAGAACGTCCATGCCGAAATCGGCATTCTGGGGGATGCCGGCCGCGTGCTGGAGGATATGGTGCGGCTGTGGCGGGCCACCGCCAAAGCCGACAAGAAGGAACTCTATCCCTGGTGGGAGCAGATCGCCCGCTGGCGCGCGCGCGACTCGTTCGCCTTCAAGAACAGCAACGACGTGATCATGCCGCAATACGCGATCCAGCGGCTCTACGAGGCGACCAAGGGCCGAGATACCTACATCACCACCGAGGTTGGCCAGCACCAGATGTGGGCCGCCCAGCACTTCCACTTCGACAGGCCGAACCGCTGGATGACGTCGGGCGGGCTCGGCACGATGGGCTACGGCCTGCCGGCGGCGCTGGGCGTGCAGATCGCGCATCCGAACGCGCTCGTCATCGACATCGCGGGCGACGCCTCGGTGCAGATGACGATGCAGGAGATGAGCTGCGCGGTGCAGTACAACGCGCCGATCAAGATCTTCATCCTCAACAACCAGTATATGGGCATGGTGCGCCAATGGCAGCAGCTCCTGCACGGCAACCGGCTGTCGCACTCCTATACCGAAGCGATGCCGGACTTCGTGCTGATGGCGCAGGCCTTCGGCGCGCACGGCATCCGTTGCGAGAAGCCCGGAGATCTCGACGACGCCATCCAGGAGATGATCGACGTCAAGAAGCCGGTGATCTTCGACTGCCGCGTCGCCAACCTCGCCAACTGTTTCCCGATGATCCCATCCGGCAAGGCTCACAACGAGATGCTTTTGCCCGACGAGGCGACGGACGAAGCCGTGGCCAACGCGATCGACGCGAAGGGCAGGGAGCTGGTGTGATTGAAGTAAGCCGCGGTAAGGCGTATATGTCTTACTGCGTCTTACCGCGGAGGTTGAAATGAACGCGCGGGCGAGGATTTCGAGCAAGGGCCAGTTGGTGCTGCCGAAGGCGGTGCGGGACGAGTTCGGACTCGGGCCGGGTTCGGAAGTGGATATCGAGAGTGTTGGCGGATCCATCATCTTGAAGCCGATCGCAAGGAAGCGTCGCAAGCAGTACACGATCGACGAAGTCGCCGGCTTCCTGAAGTATGATGGGCCTCCGGTTTCGATCCGGGACATGGATCGCGCGATCGAGGAAGAAGCCAGGCGCATGTGGCATGCCAAAGGCGCTTGATACCAACATTGTCGTTCGATTTCTCATCGACGACGGCTCGAAGGAAGTGCCAATCGCGCGGGCAGTATTCCGGCGCGAGACGGTCGAGATTTCGCTTACCGTCATGGTGGAGTGCGAATGGGTGCTCAGGTCGGTCTACAAGGTCGGACGTATGGAGATCTGTGATGCATTCGAAGCACTTCTCAGCCTGCCCAGCGTGACGATCCATCATGATGAGATCGTTGCCGAGGCGATTGATGCTCATCGGCTGGGGGTCGATTTCGCTGATGCCGTACACCTGCTGTCGACGCGGAAATCCGACGAACTGCTCACATTGGACGATGATTTCGAGAGACGCGCCAAGCGGATGACAGTGGGTCTCCCAGTGCGCATGCCAACTTTGACCGCTTAAGAGAGACACGCATGAACGCCCAGCTTCAGCCCACCGGCTCCGCCTATTTCATCGCCAAGGACACCGAGAAGCCGGAGAGCCACACGCTGTCCGTGCTGGTCGACAACGAGCCGGGGGTGCTCGCGCGGGTGATCGGGCTCTTCTCCGGGCGCGCCTACAATATCGACAGCCTGACCGTGTCCGAGACCGAGCATGAGCAGCATCTGTCGCGCATCACCATCCAGACGCGCGGCACGCCGCATGTGCTCGAGCAGATCAAGCACCAACTCGAACGGATCGTGCCGGTGCACCGCGTGGTCGACCTGACGGTCGTCGCCAAGGAGCGCGGCCAGGAGCGTCCGCTGGAGCGCGAGCTGGCCCTGGTCAAGGTCGCGGGGTCCGGCAACGAGCGCGTCGAGGCGCTGAGGCTTGCCGAAGCCTTCCACGCCAAGGTGTCGGACGCGACGACGGAGCATTTCATCTTCGAGATCACTGGAAAAAGCTCGAAGATCGACCAGTTCATCGCGATCATGAAGCCGCTCGGTCTGATCGAGATCTGCCGCACCGGCATCGCCGCGATGAACCGCGGGCCGGAGGGGATGTAGGAGCGCCTTCTTGAGAACGGGCGGGTCGCGATATACATTGGATATCATCTGTCTGTCCGGAACCGTTCCATGACCCGTGTCGCCGTCGCCAAATGGGGTAATTCCACCGCCATCAGGCTGCCGAAGGCGGTCGTGGACGAACTCAAGCTCAAACCCGGGCAGACGGTGGAAATGACGGTCGAGAACGGCAAGGCGGTGATCACTCGTGCGGCGACGATGAAACTCGCTCCGCCGCTGGAGGAGATGATCGCGGAGATGGATCGCCTCGGTTGGGAGAACGAGCCGGAGACGGTCGACTGGGGTCCCGACGTCGGTTCCGAGCGCTTCTACGATCCTGAGTGAGGAGCGCCACGTCCGGGCGGGAGACGTCTATCTGGTCGATCTGGCGCCAACGCGTGGTTCTGAACAATCGGGCGTGCGGCCTGTGCTGGTCATCTCGGCAGACGAACTTCACCGCAAGTCGCGGCGAATGATCGTATGCCCCATCACCAGCAACATGGCGCCATGGACGACGAAGGTCCCGCTGCCGACCGCGTGCCGGACGAAAGGGATGGTGCTCACCGATCAGATCCGCGCCGTGGACATCAAGGCGCGAATCCTGCGCCACATCGAGACTTTGCCACCCGATTTCGTGATGACCGTCCGCAGCTATGTCGGCCGTCTACTGGAGTTGGAAGTCCGACCGTCCTGACCCAACGGGAGTGTTCGGCTGGTCCAGCCGGTCTACGTCAATTTATGTCAATGATGCTGACATAAAGATCGCCAGGAAACGTCCCATGTCCCTCGACCTGTTTGTCGCCCTGGTCGTCTTCGCCTTCGTCACGTCGATCACGCCCGGCCCGAACAATCTGATGCTGCTCGCCTCCGGCGTGAATTTCGGCTTCGTACGGACGATCCCACACATGCTGGGCATCGGCGCCGGCTTCTTCACGCTGCTGATCGGGGTGGGCCTCGGTCTCGGCGCGGTGCTGAGCGCCTACCCGCAATTGCACCTCGCGCTAAAGATCGCGGGCGCGGCCTATCTCCTCTATCTCGCGTGGAAGATCGCGATATCGCGCACCATGGGCGAGGGGGCGGCCGGCGCGCGGCCGATGACGTTTATGGGGGCGGCGGCGTTCCAATGGGTCAACCCCAAGGCCTGGGTGATGGCGGTGACGGCGATGGCGGTCTACACAGATCCAGATCATCCGTTCCTGACCATGCTGCTGGTCGCAGTCGCCTTCGCCGTGGTCAACGTGCCGAGCGTGTCGACGTGGGCCGGCTTCGGCGTCGCCCTGCGCGGGTTTCTCGCCGATCCGGTCCGGCTGAAATGGTTCAACATCGCAATGGGTGTGCTGCTGGCCGCAACGCTGGTGCCGATGCTACGGTAGCGACGTTCTTCTTGTGTTCTCATTGTGTGTATGCTAATCTGAGTGTGTTGACGCGATAAAGTTGTGTTAATATGGTTTTGCACGTCAGAGACGAAGATGTTGACAGGCTGGCTCGTCGGCTTGCCGCCCTTAGGGGGACAAGCATTACCGACGCGGTGCGCGATGCGCTTGAGAAGGCTCTGAGTAGCGAGTTGTCGCGCGATTCGTTGTGGGATGTTACGGCCGACCTTCGACGTCGACTTGCTTCGTACGAGAGGACAGGTCTCGAGGCTGATAAGGAATTTTATGACAGCCTCTAAGGGAGGCGATCTTGGCAGTCTTTGTCGACAGTTCGCCCATCGTCGCTATCCTCGCCGACGAGAGTGATGCGAAGGTATGGGCAGACAGTTTGCAATCTGTTGCTGTGAAGTCAACGTCGCCGATCGTCATCTACGAGGTGACGCTGGCCTTGTGCAGAGTATTTAGGATTCCTCCGGAAGCGGCACAGAATCTTGTCATCGAGTTTCTCTTCAGAAGCGGCATCGATATCGTAGATATTCCTAGAACCGCATATCAAATCGCTCTTTCCGCACATGCTCAGTATGGGAAGGGGACGGGAAACCCGGCTCAATTAAATCTTAGGGACTGTTTCTCTTATGCCATGGCTAAGTTGCTGGGATTCCGTTTGCTCTACAAAGGTAACGACTTCTCGTATACCGACATGGCATAGCCATCCGACCGAACCTGAAACCCGGCGTATGAAACGCTTGCTCGCGACTGGCGAATCCTGTCTCTCCGCTTGATGGACTTCTCGCCCCAACAGGACGCCGCGCTGAAGGCTGTCGACCGCTGGCTGAAATCCGGCCGGCCGCAGGTCTTCCGCCTGTTCGGCTATGCCGGCACCGGCAAGACGACGCTGGCCAGGCATTTCGCCGAGCATGTCGACGGCCAGGTACAGTTCGCCGCCTTCACCGGAAAGGCGGCGCAGGTGCTGCGCTCGAAGGGCGCCATCAATGCCCGCACGATCCATTCGCTGATCTACCGGCCCAAGGGCGAGGAGGCGGTGGAGGACGAGGCGACCGGCAGGACCTCGATGTCGCCGACTTTCTCGCTCAACCGGCAAAGCCCGATCTCGAAGGCAAAGCTGGTCGTCATCGATGAATGCTCGATGGTCGATGAGCAGCTCGGCCGCGACCTGCTTTCGTTCGGCACGCCGGTCCTGGTGCTGGGCGACCCGGCGCAGCTGCCGCCGATCTCTGGAGGCGGCTTCTTCACCGAACACGAGCCCGACCATCTGCTGACGGACATCCATCGCCAGGCGCGCGACAACCCGATCATCCGGCTGGCGCTTGACGTGCGCGAGGGCCGCGAGTTCATGCACGGCGACTACGGCACCGCACAGGTGATCGGCAAGGGCGACGTGACGCAGGACCTGGTGCTCGAGGCGGATCAGGTGTTGGTCGGAACCAACCGGACGCGCAAGCGCTACAATGCGCGGCTGCGCGAGCTGAAGGGCTTCACCGCCGCCTATCCGCAGGCCGGCGACAAGCTGGTCTGCCTGCGCAACGATCCGGCCAAGGGGCTGCTCAACGGCTCTTTGTGGAAGGTGATGACCTCGTCGCGCGAGACGGTGAAGCCCGGCATCAACCTGTTGGTTTCGCCGGAAGAGGACGATCCGGACCGCGGCGTTGCCAAGATCAAGCTGCTCAAGGCCGCCTTCGACAGTCCGGACGACGATATCCCCTGGCAGCAGAAGAAGCGCTTCGACGATTTCGACTATGGCTACGCGCTGACCGTGCACAAGGCCCAGGGCTCGCAGTGGGACAATGTCGTGCTGTTCGACGAGAGCTGGGCGTTCAAGGAAACACGCCAGCGCTGGCTCTACACGGCGATCACCCGCGCGGCGAAGCGGCTGACGGTGGTGCGCTGATCAACTGGGCTCCGGAATCTCCCTGGCGCCGAGCCAGCGCCAGGCTTCGGCTTCGTCTTGCGCATCAAAGTAGCGAAGTTCGACCGGCACGCTGGAGGAGAAGAATCCGCCAAGGTCCGCCGTCCAGTCGGGTCCGCCGACGACTGCGCAGCGCCTGACCCGTTGTTCGGCGCGCTTGCGGCCTTCCGCGACGGTGTCGGGATCGATGTCGCCCCAGTCCGCTCCTTCATACTCCGTGGCGCGCACGAGAACGTCGATGCGGTCGTGCAGGGCGTAGGCGCCCTCGAGCAGGCCGAAGAGGTTTTCGGCGTCGGCGGATGTCGCCTGGCCAGAAATCTCGATGGCGAAGAGTTCGGGATTGTCGTTCTCCAGGCGGCGAACGGCCGGGACGGGGTCGAGCGGGTGCATGGTCTGTCCTTTCGCGGGCGGGCATTGCCACTGGAACACCCGAATGGCCGTGTCTGTTCCGAGCAAAACCTCTATAAGGCGGCGTCGAAATCGCCTTCCGCGGACCCGTCATGCCGGCCAAGCTCTCCGTCAATCTCAATGCCATCGCCATGCTGCGCAACCGCCGCGACCTGCCGTGGCCGAGCGTTACCGGGCTGGGGCGCATCGCGCTGGGCGCGGGCGCACACGGATTGACGGTGCATCCCCGGCCCGACGAGCGGCATATCCGTTTCTCCGACCTGGCACCGATACGGGCGCTGATCGACGACGAATTCCCTAAGGCCGAGTTCAACATCGAAGGATATCCCAGCGAGGATTTCCTGCAACTGGTGGAGAAGCACCAGCCGGAACAGGTGACGCTGGTGCCGGACGACCCGGGGCAGGCGACCTCCGACCACGGCTGGGATTTCCGCGCGGACCTCGAGCGGCTGAAGCCGATCGTCGCGCGGCTGAAGAAGCAGGGCATGCGCGTCTCGCTCTTCGCCGATGCCGATCCGGCGCAGGTGGAGGCGGCGAAGGCGACCGGAGCCGACCGGATCGAACTCTACACCGGCCCCTATGGCGGTTGTTATGAAGATTCCGGTAAGGCTGCCAAACTGCTGGAAATGCTGGGAAAGACCGCGGATGCCGCAATCGGCGCGGGGCTGGGAGTCAACGCCGGCCACGACCTGACCGTCGCCAACCTGCCGGCGCTGGCGAAGCGCGTGCCGCAACTCGCGGAAGTGTCGATCGGCCACGGGTTGACGGCGGATGCCCTGGAATTCGGCATGTCCCAGACAGTCAAGCGGTATCTCGCGGCCTGCGGCTGGTGAGTTCACCACATTCCCATGTCCGCCGCTGCGTCGCGTAAATTGGCTATTGATGCTGCACTGCAACAGGAGTAGAAGCCCCGCCGCCTCCCAGGAGGGGCACGGTCATGGCATCTGCGAATGACAATCTTGGCGAGACGTCTCAGGTCGACGCCGCCGACGGAACCAACTCCCACAATCGACATGGAACCGCCGCGCTGACAATCGGCGCGCTCGGCGTCGTCTACGGCGATATCGGGACCAGTCCGATCTACGCCTTTCGCGAGGCGTTGGTGGCCTCGTCGGGGGCCGGGATCGCCGAACGAGAAGACATTCTGGGCGTCCTGTCGCTGATCCTATGGGCGCTGACGGTGATCGTCACGATCAAATACATCATCTTCGTGCTCAGGGCCGACAACAAAGGCGAGGGCGGCACGCTGTCGCTGATGGCGCTGGCGCGCGGCGTCTTCGCCCAGCGGCCGCGCTGGATCCTGCTCATGGGAATGGTCGGCGCCTCGCTGTTCTACGGCGACGCGGTGATCACGCCAGCGATTTCGGTGCTTTCGGCGGTCGAAGGGCTCAAGGTCGTCACCCCCGCCTTCGAGCCCTATGTCGTGCCGCTTACGCTGGCGATCCTCGCCGGAGTGTTCGCCGTGCAGCGCTTCGGCACGGCGAGCGTCGCCAGCGTGTTCGGACCCGTGACAGGCCTGTGGTTCCTGGCGATCGGTGCGTCCGGCGTGGTCCACATCCTCGACGACCTGGAGATCCTGCACGCGATCAATCCCTATTTCGGCATCGTCTTCCTGAACAATTCGCCAGAGGTCGCTTTCGTCACCATCGGTGCGATCTTCCTCGCAGTGACCGGTGCGGAAGCCCTGTACGCCGACCTCGGGCATTTCGGCCGCAGGCCGATCGTCATCGCATGGTTGTCCATCGTCTTTCCCTGCCTGCTGCTCAACTATATCGGGCAGGGCGCATTCGTCCTGTCGCATGGAGGCGTCGTCGGTCACCCTTTCTTCGAAATGAACTCCGGGTGGATGCTCGTACCGATGGTTATCCTCGCGACCGCCGCGACGATCATCGCGAGCCAGGCCGTCATCACCGGCGCGTTCTCGCTGACCAGGCAAGCGGTTCAGCTCAACCTGCTGCCCCGGCTGCAGATCCTGCACACGTCGGAAACCCAGTCCGGGCAGATCTACATGCCGCGTGTGAACATGTTGCTCGCCATCGTGGTGTTCATGCTGGTGATCGGCTTCGAGGAGTCGACCAACCTGGCCGCCGCCTACGGCATTTCGGTCACGGGGAATATGCTGGTGACGACGGTGCTGCTGTCGGTGGTGATGCTGAAGATATGGAAATGGCCGCTGGCTGTCGTCGTGACGCTCACCGGCGTCTTCGCCTTCATCGATGTGGGCTTCTTCATGTCCAACATCGTGAAAGTGTTCGACGGAGGCTGGGCGTCGCTCGCGGTCGCGTCCAGTCTCATCCTGGTGATGGCGACATGGCTGCGCGGCAGCCGCACCCTGTTCGAGAAGACGCGGAAGAACGAGATGCCGCTGAGCTTCCTGACCGAGAAACTGGTCAAGAAGAGTCCGCCGACCGTTCCGGGCACTGCCGTTTTCCTGACCGGCGATCCGCTGAGTGCGCCGACGGCGTTGCTGCACAGCCTGAAGCACTACAAGGTGCTGCACGAGAACAATGTGATCCTGTCCGTGGTGACGGCGCAGCATCCGAAGGTGCCGGACAGCGAGCGAGCGCGTATCGAGAAAATCAACGACCTGTTCATGCGCGTGACTTTGACGTTCGGCTACATGGAACAGCCGAACATCCCGCGCGCACTGGCGATCTGTCGCAAACAGGGGTGGAAATTCGACATCATGACCACGTCGTTCTTCCTGTCGCGTCGCTCGCTGAAGGCCTCGGCGGCATCGGGCATGCCGCTCTGGCAGGACAAGCTGTTCATCGGGCTGGCACGGTCCGCCGCCGATGCGACGGAGTATTTCCAGATTCCGACCGGCCGGGTGGTCGAGATCGGCACGCCAGTGACGATCTGAACGGGACGCCGGGCCCGCCGGCGCCCCGTCGCGTTACCCTCAACCGGCGAGCGCTGCCTTGTTTTCCGTGATGAAAGCACGCAGTGACTTCGGCTTGCGACCCGAAAGAGTCGCGGTGTCTGGCGTGACTGTCGCCAGATCGCCCGCCCGGGTGGCGGTGTCGAAGGAGACATAGGTCGGGATCGCGGCTTCCGGCACGCCTGCCGCTTTCATGCCTCCCGCCAGTTGCTCGTCGCTGATGTGGACGACCTGGATCGGCTTGCCGGTGATCTCGTACGCAAGCGCGGCGATCTCGTCTCTCGTCAGCGCTTCCTCGCCTGTCAGCGTGTAGGTGGCGCTGCCGGCAGGGGGATTGGCGAGCGCGCCGGCAATCGCTGCCGCGATGTCGTCGCGCGCGACATAAGAGGTCTTGCCGTCGGCCGCCGAGGTGAACCACTGGCCCGACTTCAGCGCCTGCGGCAGGCTCATGAACAGGTTTTCCTGGTACCAGCTGTCGCGGAAGAAGAAATAGGGCAGGCCGGTCGCCTTGATCGCTTCCTCGGTACCGAAATGGTCGGGCGCGAAGGAGACTTTCGACGTCTCTGCCTTGGGGAGGGACGTGTAAGCGAGGCGCTTCACGCCGGCCTTCGCCGCGGCGGCGACCGCCGCCTGGTGCTGCCGCAGACGGGTATCCGCGCCGTCGAGCACGTCCGTGGAGACGATGAGGACCGTGCCGACCCCGGCGAAGGCTTTTTCCAGCGCGGCGGGGTCATCGAAATCGGCCTCGACCACGCTCACGCCCGCGGCGGCGAGATTGGCAAGCTTGTCGGGGTTGCGGCTGCCGGCGACGATGCGGGACGGGGCGAGGTTCTGGCTGCCGAGAAGATGGGAGATGACCGCGCGGCCGAGATGGCCGGAGGCGCCGGTGACGAAGATGGTGTCGGACATTGCTGGCTCCTTTGAAACATGCTCTCTTTTCAAGACCAGCACTAAATTGTATATTGCAGTGGCCGCGTAAAGAAGGCAGTTTGAACTCCACTGGTTACCTGGAAGGAACCGCCATGGACGCCCGCATCGCCTCCGCCCGCCAGAAGATCGAGATTTACCGCGCCAATGTCGCCGAAGGCGGGCTTGCCAATTGCCCGATCCGCAATGTCGTGCAGAACATCTTCGGCAAATGGAGTTCGCTGCTTCTAATGGCGCTGGCCGAAAAGCCCTACCGGTTCGGCGAGCTGCGCCGCCTCGTGCCCGACATTTCGCAGCGCATGCTGACGGAGACGCTGCGCGACCTGCAGCGCGACGGCTACGTGCATCGCGAGGTGTTTCCGACCAAGCCGCCGAGCGTCGAATACAGCCTGACCGATCTCGGCCGCTCGATGTACGATTCACTGCAGCATCTGCTGATGTGGGCCGAGGTCAATTTCGATCGGGTGCGCGCCGCGCGCGAGCATTTCGACCGGACCGAAGCCTGAGCGTCGCCGGCGAGATGGACAGGCTCGTCCTCGTCACCGGCGGTTCCGGCTTCATCGGCGCGCATTGCATCATCAGGCTGATCGCGGCGGGCTACCGGGTGCGGACAACGGTGCGGTCGCTGGCGCGGGAGCCGGACGTGCGGGCGATGCTGCGCGCGGGCGGCTGCGAAGCCGGCGACAGGTTGAGCTTCGCCCAAGCCGACCTGATGCGCGACGAAGGCTGGATGGAGGCCGCGGCCGACTGCGCCTACGTGCTGCATGTCGCCTCGCCGTTGCCCGTCGCCCAGCCAAGGGACGAGAACGAGCTGATCGCGCCAGCGCGGGACGGCGCGCTCCGCGTCCTGCGCGCCGCGCGCGACGCGGGCGTGAAACGCGTGGTGCTGACCTCATCCTTCGCGGCGATCGGCTATGGCAACCGGCCGTCGGCCACGGTCTACAGGGAGGAGGACTGGACCGACATAACCCGGCCGGTCAACGCCTATGTCAAGTCGAAGACGCTGGCCGAACGCGCCGCCTGGGACTTTGTCGCGCGCGAGGGCAATGGGCTGGAACTCGCGACCGTCAATCCGGTCGTCGTCCTGGGGCCGGTGCTCGGCCGCGACCATTCGGCGTCGATCCTGCTCATCCGTGCCCTTCTGGCGGGGAAGGCGCCGGCCCTGCCGAACCTGATGTTCGGTCTGGTCGACGTGCGCGACGTGGCCGACCTGCATCTGCTGGCGATGACGCGGCCGGAGGCAAAGGGCGAGCGGTTCCTGGCCGTGTCGGGCGACTTCATGACGGTGCAGCAGATTGCGCTTGCGCTGAAGGCCGGCATGGGAGATGCGGCGCGCAAGGTGCCGACGCACGTGCTGCCGAACTGGGTGGTGCGGGCCGGCGCGCTGTTCAGCCCGACGCTGAGGGCAGTGGCCGGCCCCGAACTCGGCCGGCACAGAAACGCGTCCGGTGCCAAGGCGCGCGAGTTGTTGGACTGGTCGCCGCGGCCGCCGGACGAAGCGATCGTCGCCACGGGCGAGAGCCTGGTGCGGCTGGGGCTGGTAAAGAGATAGGCTGCGCCGCGATGTCCGGTTGATTTGCCGTCTGCGACCGTCGAAGGTCGATCGAACGGGGACGGGCATGGCATCATCACTCAGCATCGCGATCGTCGGCGCCGGGCCGGCAGGACTGGCAGCGGCGCTTCTGCTCGCGCGCGACGGGCACCGGGTAGAAATCCTGGAGAAGTTCGACGCTCCCAAGCCGCTGGGCTCCGGCCTGATCCTGCAGCCGACGGGGATGTGCGTCCTGTCGAAGCTTGGGCTCTTGCCAGCGATGCTGGCGAGGGGCGCCCGGATCGAACGGCTGCACGGCGCCGATGCGAGGACCGGGCGCACCGTGCTCGACGTGCGCTATGATGCCCTGCCGGGTGGTCGCTTCGGGCTGGCGGTCCATCGGGCGGCCCTGTTCAACGTTCTGCACGATGCCGTCCGCGCGGCTGGGATACCGATCCGCACCGCGACGGAGGCGACGACCATCGAGGTCTCGGCGTCTGGCGCGACCCTGACCGGAGAGGGCGGCGCGGCGCTCGGTTCCTATGATCTCGTGATCGATGCGAGCGGCTCGAAATCGCGCCTCAAGGCGTCCTGCTACACGCCGGCGGAACCGAGACCGCTCGCCTATGGCGCGTTCTGGGCCTCGCTCGGATGGCATGGCGACGGCTTCGACCGCAACGCGCTGCAACAGCGCTACGTCAAGGCGCGGGTGATGATCGGGGTTCTGCCGATCGGACGCATCGCGCCGGCGGGCGGCGAGATGGGCGCCTTCTTCTGGAGCCTGAAGCCGGCGGAGGCAGAGGCCGTCAGGGCGCGGGGGATCGACGCGTGGAAGGACGACGTTGCCGGATATTGGCCGGATTGCCGGCCCTATCTCGACCAGATCTCCTCCTTCGATGACCTGACGCTGGCGCGCTACGGCCACCATACGCTGAAGATGCCGGCGGGGCGGCGGCTCGCCGTGATCGGCGACGCGGCGCATTCGACCAGCCCGCAGCTGGGGCAGGGGGCCAATATGGCGCTGCTGGATGCGGCGGCGCTGGTGCAGGCGCTGCGCCTTTATCCCGATATCGCCGATGCCCTCGCCGCCTATGCGGCGACCAGGCGGTTTCACGTGCGGCTGTTCCAGATGCTGTCGCTGGTGCTGACGCCGTTCTACCAATCGGATTCGGTCGTCGTGCCGTTCCTGCGCGACACGCTGGTTGCGACGGTCGCCAAGGTGCCGCCGGTGCCGCGTGTCCTAGCGCTGATGGTGTCTGGGATGCTCGCCCGGCCGCTGGCCTCGACCGGTCTGATCGAGGCGGACTGGGCAGCGTTCTCCGCCGAGCCGCGGCTGGGGTGATCAGGGCAGGTCGGCCGATTCATCCCTTGCCAGACCGTAGATATTCCAGTATCGGGGCCGAACCGTAACGTTCGTTACGGCTTCGGAGCATGGAATTGAACCTGTCAGTCGTCCAGTCCGGCGCGGAGCCGACGGAGCGCCAGCGCGAGGTGCTGGACGCCGTGCTGGCGCTGCTCGTCGAGGACGGCGACAAGGTGACGATGAGCGCGGTGTCGCGCCGCGCCTCGTGCTCGAAGGAGACGCTCTACAAATGGTTCGGCGACCGCGACGGGCTCCTGACCGCCACCGTGCGCTGGCAGGCGTCGAAGGTGAGGGCGGGCAACTGGGACCGCCAGCGTCTCGACGCCGACGCGCTGGCGGAAAGCCTGGAGGCCTTTGCCGCCAACTGGCTCGCCGTCATTTCCTCGCAGACCTCGATCGCGCTCAACCGCGTGGCGATCGGCAATGCGGCCTCCGGGCGCAGCGACCTCGGCCGCATCGTGCTGGAGAACGGGCGTTTTGCCATCGGCGAACGGCTGAAGCCGCTGCTGGAGGCCGCGCGTGACGCCGGCCTGCTCGCTTTCGACGACACGGAAGAGGCGTTCCGCACCTTCTTCGGCCTCGCCGGCCGCGACGTGCAGATCAGGCTTCTGCTCGGCGACACGCTGGCGCTGACGCCATCCGGGATCGAGCGCGACGCAAGGCGGGCGGTCAAGCAGTTTCTGGCGCTGTACGGGATGGACAGGTGAGGGCACGCGCTTCCTGCAAACGCGACGTCATCCTCGGGCTTGTCCCGAGGATCTGCTGTCGTCGCGATCTGAAACTCCAGGAGCGCGCGGAGGAGACTCCGCTCCAACCGGAAGCGTTGGCAGATCCTCGGGACAAGCCCGAGGATGGCGGCGTTTCCCTTTTTCTGCGCCTTCGCAGATTGAACGGATGCCCATCGCGGCTCCGCATCAACTTAACAGTGTGATTCAACACAAGGAAGGAAACGACTGACATGCGTGTCTATTACGATCGCGACGCCGATCTCAATCTGATCAAGGGCAAGAAGGTCGCCATCATCGGCTACGGTTCGCAGGGCCGCGCGCACGCGCTGAACCTGAAGGATTCGGGCGCCAAGGACATAGCCATCGGCCTGAAGCCGGGCTCGGCGACCGCCAAGAAGGTCGAGGCCGACGGGCTGAAGGTGATGACCGTCGCCGAGGCTGCCAAGTGGGCCGATCTGATGATGATGGCGACGCCGGACGAGCTGCAGGCCGACATCTACAAGAACGAGATCGCCCCGAACATCCGCGACGGCGCGGCGATTGCCTTCGCGCACGGCCTCAACGTGCATTTCGGCCTGATTGAGCCGAAGAACACGATCGACGTCGTCATGATCGCGCCGAAGGGCCCCGGCCACACGGTGCGCGGCGAATACCAGAAGGGCGGCGGCGTGCCGTGCCTGGTCGCGGTCAACCATGACGCGTCGGGCAATGCGCTCGATCTCGCTCTCTCCTACGCCTGCGGCGTCGGCGGCGGCCGCTCGGGCATCATCGAGACCAATTTCCGCGAGGAATGCGAGACCGACCTGTTCGGCGAGCAGGTGGTGCTCTGCGGCGGTTTGGTGGAGCTCATCCGCGGCGGCTTCGAGACGCTGGTGGAAGCCGGCTACGCGCCCGAGATGGCCTATTTCGAGTGCCTGCACGAGGTGAAGCTGATCGTCGACCTGATCTACGAGGGCGGCATCGCCAACATGAACTACTCGATTTCGAACACCGCCGAGTGGGGCGAATACGTCTCCGGCCCGCGCATCATCACCGCCGAGACCAAGGCCGAGATGAAGCGCGTGCTGAAGGACATCCAGACCGGCAAGTTCACCTCGGAATGGATGCAGGAATACCGCGCCGGCATGTCGCGCTTCAAGGGTATCCGCCGTCTCAACGACGAGCACCAGATCGAGGAAGTCGGCGCCAAGCTGCGTGCGATGATGCCGTGGATCTCGAAGAACAAGCTGGTCGACAAGACGAAGAACTGAGGAGACCAAGCTCCGCAGGCGGGCGCCAGACGGCGCCCGCTTCGCTTACCTTGACAGGTGTCTGCCTACTGCCAGCGATCCTTCACGTAGGTTCCGTGAAAGGTGGCGACACAGGCGAAGCCACCGCTATCATTGTTGGGCCGCCTGATTTGGCCGGTGATGGTTACGAAAGGGGTAGTGGAATTAATGTTGGCCAACGCAGGCGAATAGCTGATCACCCTGATCTGCGCCCACTTGGTAGAGGGCCAGATGTATGCGTCACCCCAGCCGGTGCCGCCGGTTTGGACGGACCTGAAAGTTCCGTCAAAATTTTGCCTAGCGGGCAGAGTCGAGTGAATAGCGTGGCCGCGAGAATAGAAGTCCCAGACCCACGACAAGCCTGCAGTACTTTGGTTTCCATCAATGTTCGGGTGGAAAACGGAGGCAGCACGATCTTTGGCTCGCACTGTGGTGCACGCTGGCGTGACAGCTGTAAACACTATCGCCCCAACGAAGACGGTCTCGGCCGACGCGGCGGTCGTACTGCCCGCCGCCAATGCAACTGCAAGTAATGTTCTCTTGATCATTTCTCGCTCCCCTTTTATCACTCCCTGCGAGTGCAAAGTGACGTTAACATCTTCTTAACGATGTCACCATCCTGGCAACGAAATCGTGTACTTCTGCATATTCTCAGTCTGCTGGATCGTGAAAGGCGCGAATTGTTTGAACATCTGAAATGAATCAAGCGTTTGTGTCTGCCTCCGCGCGCGCGAAAAAAGGCGACTGCCTGCCTCCTGCTGAACATATTCAATATGCACTCAGTATTGTGTTGCGCCGGGCCTTGCATGCGGGAGACGAGATCGGGCGGAAGCGGTCATCGCGGCACGATGACGTCCGCACCAAAGAGGCAGGAGGCCGGCGCCGGTCACCTGTCCCAATCCGGTACGGTCGGATGGTACGGCGTTTGCATTTCCTCCGCCAGGAAGGAGGAAACGATCATGACACCCGTCCCTATCCATGATGCAGCACAGCAGCCCCTGCCGGCGGAGCGGCGCCTTGCCGGCCGTCACAAGACGCTGAAAGGCGTCACCGTCAGCTTCAACGGCGGCACGAGCACGTTCGAGGGCGTCGCCCGCAATCTTTCGCCGACCGGCGCACGCCTGTGCTTCTGCGAGACCTTCGCCATTCCGAACGAGTTCCTGGTCAGGTTCGGCGGCGATCTGGGCTGGCGGCCGGCGGTGGCGCGGTGGCGAACGATGACGGATATAGGCGTCGCCTTCCACCAGCCCTGATCGGACATTGCTCTAGACGGCGGGACCTCGACAGGACTGCCGCGCGTCAGCCGTAGTGCCAGTGTGGCTTCGGCTCGGTGCCGTGAAACCTGACGCCGAGCCGGTCGCCCGACCGCCAGGCGATGGTCGACCTGTAGCCGACGCCGTCCACCGGGATGTAGAGCAGGAATTCGCTGGGTACGCGGACATCCGCCGGCACGCGCAGTTCCGCCCCGCCCTTGTTCATGTTGCGGATCGTGCACGCGATCTCGGAATTCTTGATGCCGAGCAGGATCGACGCACCTTTCAGCACGCGGTTGCGGTGTTCTCGGCGGTGATCGGCCTCTGCAGGATCGGCCATGGACAACGTACCTGTCTTCCCGGCATTGCCGGTTTGCTCGCTTTCGCGGCGACGCTATGCCCGGTTGATTAACGGCGAACTAACTCTGCCGCTCAGAACGGCGACAAGCAGGGCTTGCGCGGCCCCGAGAAGGGCTGGAAAGTGTCGTCGGACGCCCGGTAGCTGCGGTAGCGCGCGGCACACCAGCCGGCATGATCGGTGGCGCCGCCGAGTCGACCTTCTCCTCCGATCGCCGCATTGCCTCGGATCCGGCGCTGGCCGGAGTAGCGCGGCGCGGGAACGTCGAAATAGTGATCGTAGTATCGGCGGTGCGCCGGACGATTGCGGTAATCGTCGGGTGCGCAGTCGACCACGGTGCGGCAGCCGTCCTGCCGGCGGATCACGATGCCGGTGTCGAAGCCCGAGCCATAGGGAGGAACGGTCCCGCGGATCACCGGGCTCGGTATGACGACGTAGTTGTCGGCCATGGCGGCGACCGGCCCGGCGAACGCGGCGAACAACAGCGCGCAGATCGCGGCGGCTGGCCTCCGTGCAAAAGCGGAGCGGACTCCTGGAGCGATGTGCATACCCATGCCGGCAATATAGGGCGCCGTCCGCCGATCGTCATCGCGTCCGGTTCGCCGTCCCGCCGCCCTTGTAATTCGCCCGGCGCGCGGGCAAACGTTCTCGCCATGTCGCTGCGCCTTGCCACGTTCAACGTCGAGAACCTGATGAGCAGGTTCGATTTCTCCGGGTTCCGAAACGAACTGTGGAAGGACCGGACGCTGGCCCTCTACGAGATCAAGAACGAGGCGGAGTACCAGACCCTCGAGCGGGCGCGGGCGATCTCGCATGCCGACGATGCGCGCCAGCTCACCGCGCTCGCCATTGCCGCGACCCGGGCCGACATCATCGTCATGCAGGAGGTCGACAACCTCGAAGCTTTGAAGGCGTTCGAATATGGCTACCTCTTCAAGATGATCGGGGAGGGCTATCGCAACAAATATTCGAGCACCGGCAACGACACGCGCGGCATCGACGTGGCCGTGATGATGCGGCCGCAAACCTCCGACGGCGAGGAGATCGAGTTCGTGCGCATGACCAGCCACGCGCATGTGACTTTCGACGATTTCGATCTGTGGGACCCGCTGCTGGCGGAGGTGGGCATCGAACGCCACGAGCGGGTTTTCCGGCGCGACTGTCTGGAGATCGACCTGCGCATCGACGGGCGCCCGCTGACACTCTACGGGGTGCATTTCAAATCGATGGGAAGCCCGCGCAACGGCCAGGACGGGCGCACCTCGACCATGCCGCTCAGGATGGCGGAGGCGCGCGCGGTGCGGGCGATCATCGAGAGCCGCTTCGGCCGCGAGCATACGTCGAAGAAGCGCTGGGCGATCTGCGGCGACCTCAACGACTACGCGGAGCGCGTGGTCATCGGCGGCGACCAGTGGTCGGGTTACACCTTCGATCCGGTGCGCGAGGAGCGTTCGGCCCTCGACGTGCTGACCGGGGACGGATTCTCGACCAACCCCGTCTCGCTCAGGCCAGAACTCGACCGCTGGACGCTGTTCCACACAAGGGGACCGCAGGAGCGGCATCTGTGCCAGCTCGATTACATCCTCCTGTCGCCGGCGCTGCAGCGCGACAACCCGCGCGCCGTCCCCGACATCATCCGTGCCGGCCAGCCCTGGCGGACGCCCTTTCCGCCCGGGCAGGAGGTCGAGCGCTTTCCGCGCGCGGGGTGGGATCGGCCGAAAGCCTCCGATCATTGTCCCGTCGCGATCACCCTTCACATTGCCGCCGCATGAAATTCGACATCCCGCGCAACCGCATCCTGCCGATCACCACGGCCGACCTCGTCGTCGATCCGGCGCCGCATCCCTACGAGGTCGAACATCGCGCCGCGATCGAGGTCAACTGGGCGCTGGAGAAGGCGGAAAATCCGGCGCTGTTCAACGGCGAGGTGATGTTCTTCTCCTCGATCCGCTGGGCTGACGGCCGTCTCGACGCGCGCTGCCATGTGGTTCGCTATGCCACTTTCATGCACTGGCGCCGGACGCGGCGAGACACCAGCGCGGAGCATCTTTATGCGCATGCGATGCCGGTCTCGTCCGATGGCGCGCTGATCGCGATCAGGATGGCCGGCCATACTGCCAACGCCGGCCGGGTCTATTTCGCCGCCGGCTCGCTCGAACCCGAGGATATCAGGGGCGACCGGATGGATATCGCGTCGAACATGGCGCGCGAGGTGCGCGAGGAGACCGGGCTCGACCTCGACGCCGCGCGTACGGAAAAGGCCTTTCACGGCTGGTCCTCAAACAGCGGCACCGTTCTGGTGCGGCGCTATTTCCTCGATCTGCCGGCCGAGGAAATCGTCGCGCGCATTCGCGCTCACATAGAGGCCGAAACCAATCCCGAGATCGACGAGGCGATCGTCATCCGCGACGCCGGCGACCTGCCCGACGGGCTGATGGCGCATATGCCGCCGCTGATCGACTGGCATTTCCGTAACGGCTGAGCCCCCTCACTCGTGCCTCAACGCGTCGATCGGGTCGAGACGGGCCGCGCGTAGCGCTGGAAAGAAGCCGAACACCATGCCGATCGCGCCGGAAAAGCCGACCGCGAGCGCGATCACCGGCACGCTGGGCGAGAATGGAATGCTCATCGTCGAGGAGGCGATGCCGGCGAGGCCCATGCCGAACGCAATGCCGATCAAGCCGCCGATCAGCGACAGGACCGTGGCCTCGACCATGAACTGGACGAGGATGTCGCGCTCCTGCGCGCCGATGGCGAGCCTGATGCCGATCTCGCGGGTGCGCTCGGTGACCGAGACCAGCATGATGTTCATGATGCCGATGCCGCCGACGAGCAGGCTGACGCCGGCGACGGCGCCAAGCATGCCGGTCATCACCGTGGTGGCGCTCGCCATGGTCTCGGCGATCTGGGTCATGTCGCGGACGGAGAAGTCGTCGTCCTTGTCGGCCGAGATGCGGCGCGTCTCGCGCAGGATATCCTCGACCTTCTCCTGCAACTCGGCCATCACGACATCGTCCGTGCCGGCGATGTAGATCGTGTCGACGTCGCGGTTGCCGGCAATGCGGCGCTGGAAGGTGGTCAGCGGCATCAGGACAGTAGCGTCCTGGTCCTGGCCGAAGCCGGAGAAGCCCTTCGATTCCAGTACGCCGATGATGGTGCAGGACATCCGGCCGACCCTGACGGCGAGGCCGAGCGGATCGCCGGCGCCGAAGAACTGGCTGCGCACCGTCTCGCCGACCAGACAGACATTGGCGTTGCCGCGAAGTTCCTGGTCGGTGAATTCGCGTCCCAGCACGACGCCCCAGTCGCGGGCGGCGAAGTAGCCGGGGTCGGACCCGGTCACCAGCACGGACAGGCTGTCGGTGCCCGAGACGATGCGGACCTGCTTCTGCGCCGCCGCCGAGATGGCGCGGGCCTCGGAGATCCCTTCCACCAGGGCCTGGACCTCCTTGTCGCGCAGCTCCTTGGCCTGGATGCGCGGGCCGCCCGGCTGCGGCGCACCGCCGGCGCGCACGACCAGGAGGTTGGAGCCGAGCTTCGAGATGTCGGCCTTCACCTTTTCCGTCGTTCCCGAGCCGATGGTGATCATGGCGATGACGGCGGCGACGCCGATGACGATGCCGAGCAGCGTCAGCACCGAGCGCAAAGCGTTGCGCCGGATCGATGAGAGGGCGAGGCGGACGGTTTCCCAGATCATGCTCGAACGGGCTCCGGCTTCGCCTGGTCGGAGGCTATCCTGCCGTCGACGAAGGTGATGATGCGCCCGGCATGCGCGGCGATGTCGGCCTCGTGGGTCACCATGGCGATGGTCAGGCCGCGTTCGCGGTTGAGTGCGTCGAGCAGGACCATGATCTCCTGGCTGCGCGCGGTGTCGAGATTGCCCGTCGGCTCGTCGGCCACCAGAAGCGTCGGGTTGGTGACGATGGCGCGGGCGATCGCGACGCGCTGCTGTTGGCCGCCCGACAGTTCCGCCGGCGTGTGGCCTTCGCGTCCGGTGAGGCCGACCTTGGCGAGCGCGTCGAGGGCGAGGCGGCGCCGTTCGCGGGCCGGGACGCCGCGATAGATGAGCGGCAATTCGACGTTCTCGACCGCGGTCGTTCGCGCCAACAGATTGTAGCCCTGGAAGACGAAGCCGATATAGAGGTTGCGCAACAGGGCGCGGCGGGAACGGTCAAGGCCGCCCGCGTCGACGTCCATGAACAGATAGCGGCCGCGGCTCGGCGTATCGAGGCAGCCGACGATGTTCATCGCCGTCGATTTTCCGGATCCCGACGGGCCCATGATCGCGACGAATTCGCCGGGTTCGATCGTCATGTCGACGCCGGCCAGCGCGTTGACCTGCGCCTCTCCCGAGCCGTAGATCTTCCAAACGTTCTCGAACGTGACGAGCGGGCGGGCCACGTCTCAGGATCCCCGCTGACCGGCGGACAGGACGACCTGCTCGCCGGCTTCGAGGCCGGACAGGATCTCGATCCTGCGCCCGTCGGTCGAGCCGGTCCTGACCCTTCTTGCCTGCGGCGTGCCGTCTTCCAGCACGTAGAGCATGCGGCTGCCGTCGGCCGACTGCACGGTGGCGGGCGGGCGGGTGCTCGGCATGCGCGGCATGAACAGGCTTTGCAGGCTGAAGCCGCGCGAGGCTTCCACGGCCGGCGGACGGTAGCGGAACGCCTCCGACGGAATGACCACGACGTCCTTCACCTCCCTGGTGATGACCGAAACGGTCGCCGTCATGCCGGGCCTGAGCAGCAGGTCGGCATTGGCGACCGCGAGCTTGGCCTCATAGGTGACGACTCCGTCTGTGGTGACGGAAGCGTAGGCGATGTCGCTGATCGCCGCGTCGAAACTGCGCCCCGCAAACGCGTCGACGGTGAAGCTCGCCTTCTGGCCCTTCTCGACGGTGCCGATGTCGGCCTCGTCGATCGCAGCCTCGAGTTCCATCTGGGTCAGGTCGGCGGCGATGACGAACAGGACAGGCGCGGAGAGGGAGGAGGCGACCGTCTGGCCGGGATCGACGGAGCGGGTCAGAACGACGCCGTCGATCGGCGCGTAGATCGTGCTCTGTGCCAGGTCCGCCTGCTGCAGCTTCAGGTCGGCCTCGGCGATCGCGAGATTGGCCTGCGCCGACGACACCGCGCTCGCGGCGCGGTCGCGCGCCGCGGTGGCGGTCTCCAGAGTCTGGTCGGCGACCATGCCGCGCCTCGCCAGGCTTGCCGTGCGCTCCAGCGCAAGGTCAGTTTCCTTCAGCGTCACGCGCGTGTCGTCGACCTTGGCGCGTGCGGCCTCCACGGAGGCTTCGGCCCGTTCGACCTGTGCGGCGCGACGGGTGGTGTCGAGGGTCAGGAGCACGTCGCCCTTGGACACGCGCTCGTTCTCGTTCACGGCGACGGTGCGGACCACGCCCGACAATTCGCTCGACACGTCGACCTGAGTCACCGGCTGCAGCGTGCCCGTGGCGGTGACCGTCGTGATGATGTCGCCGCGTTCGGCGGGTGCGGTGACATAGGCGGGCTGAGTCGAGGAACCGCCTGCCGACCAGTACCACCAGGCACCGCCGGCGGCCGCGGCGAGAAGGATGCCCACAATCGCCCAGCGCAGCACGTGCCGGCGCGGAGCCTTGTCGCCGAGCGCCAGCGACGCGGCGATCTCGGGGGCGGGGGCCGATTCCGTGCGGTTGACGATCTGATCCATGGCGGACGCTTTCTTCTCGGCGGCGAGGCGTCGACATTGCCTCTTCTGACAGAGATCTGCCTTGATGCAGCGCAATACAAATTAAATCTGGTTCATCTTGCGCTCTCGTGGGCGAAGGAGTGCACCCGCCTTGCGTCGTGTCCGCGTTGAGCCATGGAGGGCGAACGCGTTATGCGTCATGATCCGATGAAGGAGACCAGGATGACCGCACGCCGCTACCTGCTGCTCGACGTCTTTGCCGGACGGCCGCTCGAAGGCAATCCGCTGGCCGTCGTCCTCGATGCCCACGGGCTCGACACGGCGCGGATGCAGGCGATCACGCGCGAGTTCAAACTGTCGGAGACCGTCTTCGTGCTGCCGCCGGGAAACCCCGCGCACGCGGCGCGCATCCGCATTTTCTGTCCCGAGTACGAGATGCCTTTCGCCGGCCATCCGACCGTCGGCACAGCGGTGGCGCTGTGGCGCGAGCGCGGCCATGGCGATGGCGAGATCCTGGTGCTGGAGGAAAACGTCGGGCCGGTGCGCTGCATCGTAACCAGCGGGGAGGGCGCGGCTTTCGCCGAGTTCGACGTGCCTCAGATATCGTCCGCGTTGCCGTTCTCGCCCGACCCTGCGCGGATCGCCGCGGCGCTGGGGCTCGATCCCGCCGACCTCGGTTTCGACGGCCACGCGATCGGCGCCTGGTCGGCGGGCGTGCCCTATGTGACCGTGCCGCTCACGGGACTGGAGGCGATGCGGCGCATCCGCTTCGACACGCGGCTCTGGCAGGCCTTCGCGCCGGCCAAGGCGAACGACGCCAAGGCGTCCGCCTATGTCTATTGCCGCGAAACGAACCTTGCCGGCAGTTCCTTCCATGCCCGCATGTTCGTGGCGGCCACGCCATCCTACGAGGACCCCGCCACCGGCTCGGCGGCTGCCGCCTTCGTCGGAACCTTCGTCGCCAACGAGCAGCCGGACGACGGCAGCCACGCGATCTGGATCGAGCAGGGCATCGAAATGGGCCGCCCTTCGCGCATCCGCCTCGAGATCGACGTGGAGGGCGGCCGCGCCACTGCCGCGCGCATCGGCGGCGAGGCGGTCATCGTCGGGCGGGGGGAGATGTATGCGTGACGCGGCGGGCTGCGCGGCCGATGGTTCGCTCGCCGTGCGAGGTCAGATGGTGATGCTGTTCGAAGCCTCGGCGAGAAGTTCTACGTCGAACTCCGCCTGACGGGCGGCGGCGCTGTTGTCGTTCGTCTGCGAGCTGCTCTGCTTGGCCTGGAGTGCCGCCAGCCTGGACTTCAGTGCGGCGATCTCGGCCGCGAGCTTGGTCGCCTCGGCCTGATCCTTGGCCGATTTGGCCTCCGTCTCCTTGGCCGCTATTTCCTTCTTCAGCGATGCTTCCGTCTCCTGGCCGGAGGACGAGCCGGAAATGAGTTGGACGGATGATGTCGATGAAACCGAAGAAATCATGAGAAAAACCCAAACAAGACAAGCTTACGATAGCCCCGGTTTGGTTACGAAAGTAAAAACGGCGGTCCGACCGCGCGATCCCGTCGCGGAGATGTCGCTACTGCGGACGTTTCAACGTCACACCGGAGAGGCCTGCCCGATTGCAAATTTCAGCTTCGCGCGGGGTGGACACCTGGAGGCTCGTTCGCTATAGAGCCGCACCTGACGCGGTTGCCGCGTCATATGGCCCGGGTGCGTAGCTCAGTTGGTAGAGCAGCTGACTCTTAATCAGCGGGTCACAGGTTCGATCCCTGTCGCACCCACCAGGCCGTAAGCCCTCCAGATCGATCATCCATGCATCGGAGCCATTGCGTCATGTGTCGCGAGGTTTCGCCCGCGCTGCACAGCGGCGACCCGCCGCCTCGGCGGCGGCGGGGATGTTGTCGACGTGATGCGGTTGTCAGTCGATTGGCGGGGTATCGTTGTCGATCGCTGTCGCGGACGCCGACGTCGGAGCAACCGGCCGCTTCTGGCCGCTGTAGCGCACCTGGATATTACAACCAGTGGCATCTTCATGGTTAAAGATCGTCACGACCATGTTCAAATATTGTGAAGGCGACGTATGCGGATTCGCCGGCACCTTTGCCGTGATGCGGGCTCGTGACTGGACCTGCGAGCCACCGTGGCCGATCCGTGTCTGGGTGACATTGGTCAGCGCGCTCCAGTTTCCGGCCCCCGAAAAATTCTGCGAGTAAGTCCCCCAATGGAACGACATGCTGGTGACGTTGCCGTTGTCCGGGAAGGCAGCATCCCGGTAGCGCGATTGACCGCAGGCTCCCACATTCCAGCCGACTGCCGCGCATTGTGACGAAGCCCAGATGATGCAGATCGTTCCCGGCATATCCGTCAAAGCCATGGCGGGGCTGGCGGCAAAGGTGCCGGCAATCATAAGTGCTGATGCTATGCGTTTCATGAGTTCCCTCCCATTTCCGTCAAGACAAGACGGCCCGTCGCAGTAACGTCGTATCCCCCAAGTCAGCGAGCATAGAAAATCTGTCTCAGATTTAACGGAAAATCAACCAAAGCCGATTGCCGATCCTGTCGATCTGCCATTGGCGAAGCGGCTACGGATATTGGAGCTCCCAGGGACTGTTCGTATCTGTTTCGGTCGAAGCTGCGTGCCTGGCGTGGTGCATGGTCGCTCCGTGGCGCTGCCGCCGGCGACCCCGATCCGACATCCTGCCGCCATGCGCCCCAGGGCGCACGCGCCGCGTTCGCGGCCGGAGGAGCGTTGCAATGAATGAAGCGGTGCGGATCGACCGCTATGCGCCCGACGGCGCCTATGCGTGGACGCGGCTCGGCATCTCGCTGGCGCTCGCCACGATCGGCGGTGTCGGCATGTGGGCGATCGTCGTGGTGCTGCCGGCCGCGCAGGCGGAGTTCGGCGCCGGACGCGGGGAGGCGTCGCTCGCCTATACGGCGACCATGCTCGGCTTCGCGTTCGGCAATGTCGTGATCGGGCGGCTGATCGACCGGATGGGGTTCCGGCTGCCGGCGCTGGTGTCGGCGTTGCTGATGGGCTGCGGTTTCCTTCTTGCCTCCCTGGCGCCGTCCGTCCTGCTTTTGGCCCTGGCGCAGGGACTGCTGATCGGGGCGGGATCGTCGTCGACCTTCGGGCCGCTGATCGCCGACATTTCGCACTGGTTCGACCGGCGGCGCGGCATCGCGGTGGCGGTGGCGGCCTGCGGCAATTATTTCGCCGGCGCGCTGTGGCCGATGGCGATGCAGCCGCTGCTTTCCGCCTATGGCTGGCGCGGGACTTATCTCGTCATCGGCATCGTCTGCCTCGTGACGATGATCCCGCTGGCGGCGATGCTCGGCCGCCGGCCGCCCTATCAGACCGGCGGCGTGGTGCGCACGCCGGTGGTGAAGGACATCGGGCTGTCGCCGGCTGCGATCCAGGCGCTGCTCGTCGTTGCCGGGCTCGCCTGCTGCGTGGCGATGTCGATGCCGCAGGTGCACATTGTCGCCTATTGCGCCGACCTCGGCTACGGCGTGGCGCGCGGCGCGGAAATGCTGTCGCTGATGCTGGCGACGGGCGTGATCAGCCGCCTCGTGTCAGGGTTTCTCGCCGACCGGATCGGCGGCATCCCGACATTGCTGATCGGCTCGGTGCTGCAGGGCCTGTCGCTCCTGTTCTACATCCCCTTCGACGGCCTCGCTTCGCTCTATGTCGTCTCGGCGATGTTCGGCCTGGCGCAGGGCGGCATCGTGCCGAGCTATGCCATCATCGTGCGCGAGTACATGCCCGCGAAGGAGGCGGGACAGCGGGTCGGCATCGTCATCATGGCGACCATCCTCGGTATGGCGCTGGGAGGCTGGATGTCTGGATGGATCTACGACCAGACCGGCTCCTACGCGGCTGCGTTCCTCAACGGAATTGCCTGGAACCTGCTCAATGTCAGCGTGATGACGCTACTCCTCTGGCGCTCGATGCGGGGCAGGCCGGCGGCGGCTTGACGTTACAGCGCCCGCACCGTCACCGGCGCCGGCTTCTCGATCTCCAGCGGATTGCGCAGCGGCAGGCCGAAGCCGTCGGCCTCGATCTCGAACACGTCGCCCGGCCCGGTGCGGATGCCGTCGGCGAAGGACAGCGTCGCGGTGCCGAACATGTGCACGTGCACGTCGCCCGGCTGTCGGAACAGGCCGTATTTGAAATGGTGGTGCTCCAGATTGGCGATGGTGTGGGACATGTTGTCCTCGCCCGACAGGAACGGCTTCTCCCAGATGGTCACGCCCTTGCGGCGGATGCGCGACTGGCCGCGAACGTCGGCGGGCAAGGGGCCGATCAGGATCTCGGGGCCGAAGGCGGCGTTGCGCAGCTTGGAGTGCGCCAGATAGAGATAATTGACGCGCTCGGTGACGTGGTCCGAAAATTCGTTCGACAGCGCGAAACCGACGCGGAAGGGCGTGCCGTCGTCCCCGATGACGTAGATGCCGGCGATCTCGGGCTCCTCGCCCGCGTCCTCGGCGAAGGCGGGCGAGACGAGCGGGGCGCCGGGGGCGGCCACCATCGAGCCATTGCCCTTGTAGAACCATTCCGGCTGGACGCCCGGCGCGCCGCCGCCGGGCTTGCCGCCTTCGAGGCCCATGCGGAACATCTTCATGGAATCGGTCAGCGTCTCCTCGCCGGTCTCGAGCTTCTTGTGCATGGCGTCACGCGCGGACGCCGAGCCGAGATGGGTGAGGCCCGTGCCGGTGAGGTGCAGGTGGGCGGGATCCGGGTGGTGGATCGGCGGGCGCACGCGGCCCTGGCGATAGGCGAGCTCGAGGTCGACGTCGGCGCCCAGTCCGCGCTGCAAGACCAGCTCCCGCAGCCCCTTGTTGGTCCGCGCCGCCTCGAGCGCCAGTGCATAGACGGATGCCGCGCCCTCCACCAGCCGCACGCGATCCTCGTGGCGCGCCAGCACCCGGATGCGGCCGGTCTCGTCGACAATCTGGGACAAAAGCATCTGTCGTTTCCTTCCCGTTCGCCGGGCAATCCCGGCAAAGCTCCGCTGTTTGCGGGGTAGCCTGTCGCCGCCGCATTCCAACCCGGGCTCGTGCAAATCCTCACCAGGCGGTTTCGGTCTTCCGCCCGAAACTTACGCCTTCTTCTTGTTGTAGAGATCGAAGGCCACCGCGCCGAGCAGCACCAGCCCCTTGATGACCTGCTGCCAGTCGATGTTGATGCCCATGATCCCCATTCCGTTGTTCATCACGCCCATGATGAAGGCGCCGATCACCGCGCCCGCGACCTCGCCGACGCCGCCCATGGCCGACGCGCCGCCGACGAAGACCGCGGCGATGACGTCGAGCTCCATGCCCGCGCCCGCCTTCGGCGTCGCCTGGTTGAGGCGGGCGGCGTAGATCAGGCCGGCAAGACCCGCCAGCGCCCCCATGATGGAGAAGATGTAGAAGGTCAGCCGCTCGGTGTTGATGCCCGACAGGGCTGCGGCCTTGATGTTGCCGCCCATCGCATAGATGCGGCGGCCGAAGGTCATCCGCTTGGTCAGGAAGACGAAGCCGGCGATCAGCACACCCATGACGATCAGCACGTTGGGCAGGCCCTTGTACGAGGCGAACTTGTACATCAGGAACAGGATGATGCCGGCCAAGACGACGTTCTTGGCGATGAAGAAGGCGAAGGGCTCGGCCTCGTAGCCGTGGCTCTCGCGGTCGCGCCGGCTCTTCAGCGCGAACCAGAGCATCAGCGCGACGATGAGGATGCCGATGATCATCGTGGTCGCATGCAGCACGATGCCGGTGCCGGGCGTCGGGTTGCCGGCCGCATTGGGCGTCGGGGCGACGATCGTCCAGGGACCGACGACATCGGGAATGAAGCCGGCCGACAGCATCTGGAATTCGGTCGGGAAGGGGCCGAGCGAGCGGCCGCCGAGCAGCCACAAAAGCAGGCCCTTGAACACCAGCATGCCCGCCAGCGTCACGATGAAGGAGGGGATCTTCATATAGGCGACGAAATAGCCCTGCGCGCCGCCGATGACCGCGCCGAGCGCAATGCAGATCGCCGCCGCGAGAAAGGGGTTGACGCCGTAGTCGACCATCAGGACCGCGGCGGCCGCGCCGACGAAGCCCGCGACCGCACCAACCGACAGGTCGATGTGCCCGGCGACGATGACCAGCAGCATGCCGAGCGCCATCACCACGATATAGGAGTTCTGCAGCACCAGATTGGTCAGGTTGACCGGCTTGAACAGAATGCCGCTGGTGGTGAACTGGAAGAACAGCATGATCGCGATCAGCGCGATGATCAGCCCGTATTCGCGCAGGTTCGACTTGATCGCGTCCTGCGCCGAGGCCTTGGCCGGGCTGACGACGGGTGCGGCGGTTTCGGTGCTCATGACGCTGCCCTTTCCAACTGTTCCTCCCGGGCATGGCCGCGCATGATCGCCCGCATGATCTTCTCCTGGCTGGCCTCTGCCGCCTGCATCTCCCCGACGACGCGGCCCTCGTTGAGCACGTAGATGCGATCGCAGATGCCCAGCAGTTCCGGCATTTCGGACGAGATGACGAGGACGCCCTTGCCCTCCGCCGCGAGCTTGCCGATGATCGTGTAGATCTCGTATTTCGCGCCGACGTCGATGCCGCGCGTCGGCTCGTCGAGGATCAGCACGTCCGGGTTGGCGAACAGCCACTTCGACAGCACGACCTTCTGCTGGTTGCCGCCCGAAAGATTGCCGGCGATCTGGTAGACCGAGGACGAGCGGATATTGGTCTTGCGGCGGTATTCGTTGGCGACCTTCAGTTCGCCCATGTCGTCGATCACGCCGGCCTTCGACGAGACGGCCGGCAGGTTGGCGATCGTGACGTTGTGCTTGATGTGGTCGATCAGGTTGAGGCCGTAGATCTTGCGGTCCTCGGTAGCATAGGCAAGACCGGCCGCGACCGCCTTGTTGACGGTCGACGTGTCCGCCTTCTTGCCGTGCAGGAAGACCTCGCCGGTGATGTTGACGCCCCAGGCCCGGCCGAACACGCTCATGGCGAATTCGGTGCGGCCGGCACCCATCAGCCCGGCGATGCCGACGACCTCGCCCTGCTTGACGTGCAGATCGACGTTCTTGATCACCTGGCGCTCGGGATGGAGCGGGTGATGGACCGACCAGTTCCTCACCTCGAAGATCGTCTCGCCGATCTTCGGGTCGCGCGGCGGGTAGCGGTTCTCCAGCGTCCGGCCGACCATCGAGGTGACGATGCGGTCCTCGGTGACGTCGGCCTTGTCCATCGTCTCGATCGTCTGACCGTCGCGGATGACCGTGATCCTGTCGGCGATGCGTTTGATTTCGTTGAGCTTGTGCGAGATCATGATCGAGGTCATGCCCTGCGCCTTGAACTCGAGCAGGAGGTCGAGCAGCGCCTGGCTGTCCTTCTCGGAAAGCGAGGCGGTCGGCTCGTCGAGGATCAGGAGCTTGACGTCCTTGGCCAGCGCCTTGGCGATTTCGACCAACTGCTGCTTGCCGGTGCCGATATTGGTGATCAGCGTGTCGGGATCCTCGCGCAATCCGACCTTGCGCAGGAGCTCGCCGGCGCGGCGGCGCACCTTGTTCCAGTCGATGACGCCGGCGGTCGCCTGCTCGTTGCCGAGGAACATGTTCTCGGCGATCGAGAGCATGGGCACCAGAGCGAGTTCCTGGTGGATGATGACGATACCGAGCTTTTCGGAATCGTGGATGCCGGTGAATCGGCATTCCTTGCCCTCGAATTGGATGTCGCCCGAATAGCTGCCGAAGGGATAGACGCCCGACAGCACCTTCATCAGGGTCGACTTGCCGGCGCCGTTCTCGCCGCAGATGGCGTGGATGTCGCGGCGGCGAACCTGCAGGCTGACGTTCTCCAGCGCCTTCACGCCGGGAAACGTCTTGGTGATGTTGCGCATCTCGAGGATGATGTCGTCCAACATGCTGCTCCCTTCGAGCTGACTTCCTCTCCCCGTTGACGGGGAGAAGATGCCGGCAGGCAGATGAGGGGCGGCGCAAACCTCGCGGGTTCAGCTCAGCCCCTCCTCCGTCACTTCGTGACACCTTCTCCCCGCGGGCGGGGAGAAGGAGAGGCGCCAGCCTACTTCAGTTCCTCGACCTTGACATAGCCGGAGTCGACCACGACGGCCTGGTAGTTGGACTTGTCAACCGAGACCGGCACGAGCAGGTAGGACGGAACCACCTTGACGCCGTTGTTGTAGGTCTTCTCGTCGTTGATCTCGGGCGTACCGCCGGAGAGAGCCGCGTCGACGAGCTTTGCGGTCACCTTCGCCAGTTCGCGCGTGTCCTTGAACACGGTCGAATACTGCTCGCCGGCGATGATCGCCTTGATCGAGGGCGTTTCGGCGTCCTGACCCGAAATGATCGGCCAGGGCTGGTCGGCAGTGCCGTAGCCGACGCCGCGCAGCGAGGAGATGATGCCGCGCGACAGGCCGTCATAGGGAGCCAGAACCGCATCGACGCGCGAACCGTCGGAGTAGTGGGCCGACAGGAGGTTGTCCATGCGGGCTTGCGCGACCGCGCCGTCCCAGCGCAGCGTGCCGACCTTCTCCATGCCCATCTGGCCCGACTTGACGACGAGGACGCCCTTGTCGATCAGCGGCTGAAGTACGCTCATGGCGCCGTCGTAGAAGAAGAAGGCGTTGTTGTCGTCGGGCGAGCCGCCGAACAGCTCGATGTTGAACGGACCCTGCTTCTCCGGATAGCCGAGGCCCTTCAGGATCGATTCCGCCTGCAGCACGCCGACCTTGAAGTTGTCGAAGGTGGTGTAATAGTCGACATTGGCGCTGTCGCGGATCAGGCGGTCATAGGCGATGACCTTGGTGCCCTTGTCTGCGGCCTGCTGCAGGACGGCCGACAGCGTCGTGCCGTCGATCGAGGCGATGATCAGCGCCTTGGCATCCTTGGTCACCATGTTCTCGATCTGGGCGAGCTGGTTCGGAATGTCGTCTTCGGCATATTGCAGGTCGACCGTGTAGCCCATGCCTTCGAGGGCGGCCTTGAGGCTGTCGCCGTCGCTGATCCAGCGCAGCGAGGATTTGGTCGGCATGGCGATGCCGACGAGGCCCTTGTCCTGGGCGAAGGACTGCGGGGCCAGGGCCAGAAGGCTGACGGCCGCGGCCGCCACGATTGTCTTCAGGAATTTCACGTCGTTCCTCCCTTTGGGTGGTGTGGTGGGCTGCCGCGCAGACAATGCATCGGGTTCTGGACGGCAGATGAAAAATGGGATGCGGCTTGTGCCGGTTCGGCAGGGCGCGGCCTGTAGCTCCTCCCGTCGCCCGGCGTCTCTCTTGCTGTCTGATCGCCGGGACCGCGCTCGATGGCGAAAATTTCGGTTATAGTCATAACTGTCAAATGCAAAGATCGACGATTGCTATACCGAAGCCGGTATGTGATTCGCGGGGAGGGCGATGTGTCCGATCGAAAGGGATGGACTGATCCAGCCTGGGGAAGCGGGCGCGACAGCGACGGCGAGGCGCTGGCGCGCGGCGGGCTGAAACTCGGCCACCTGCGCATGGTGGCGGCGCTCGACGAGCACGGGCAGGTCAGCGCGGCGGCGTCGGTGCTCAATATCTCGCAGCCGGCGGCATCGAGGATGATCGCCGAGATCGAGGCGATCGTCGGCGCGCCGATCTGCGAGCGTCTGCCGCGCGGCGTCGCGCTGACGCCCTATGGCAAGGCGCTCGCCCGGCGCGCGCGTTCGGTGCTGCTCGAACTGCGCGAGGTCGACCGCGAGATTTCCGATCTGCGCAGCGGCAAGGGCGGCTCGGTCAATCTCGGCGCGGTGACGGCGCCGGCCATCGATCTGGTCATCCCGGCGATCAAGATCGTCCGCGAAACCTATCCCAAGGTCGAAATCAACATGCAGGTCGAAACCAGCGCGGTGCTGGCCAAGGAACTGCTCGCCTCGCGCCACGACTTCATCGTCGCGCGCATACCCGACGATCTCAATCCACGCCTGTTCGAGGCGCGCGTCATCGGCGTCGAGAAGGCCTGCCTCATCGTGCGGCGTGGGCATCCGCTCCTCGGCGGGGGGCCGGTGCGGCTCGACGCCCTGCATGACTACGACTGGGTGCTGCAGCCGGGCGGATCGCTGCTGCGGCGCACGCTCGAGGGAATCATGGTGTCGCACGGGGCGCCGCTGCCGGATCGGGTGCTCAATACCTCGTCGCTGCTCTTGACGCTGGTGATGGTGGCGCAGTCCGACGCGATCGCCGCGGTGTCGATTGAAGTGGCGAACTTCCTGCGCGGGCGCGGCGACCTCGACGGCTCCATCGAAATCCTGCCGACCGAGTTCGAGATCGTCGTCCAGCCCTACAGCCTGATCACGGTGCGCAACCGATCGCTGTCGCCCGCGGCACAGATCCTCTACGACCAGATCCGCAATCAGATCCGGTAAGGAAGTTTCGTTTGCTGCTGCGAAACGCGCAACAAACGAAAGGATTCCGAAACACGCGCGTTACAAAGAAGTTAACGCCTCAACACCGCGGCGATACGGCCATTCCCTAAAACCGGCGTCATCAGGGAACCAGTCCAAACGAAAGGCCGAACGCCATGTCCGCTCACACCGCCCCCTCCGCCCGCCGCTCCGCTTTCGCCGGGCTTCCCCGCATCGCCGTGCGCACCCGCACGTCGGAGAACCAGATGGCGATGTTCTCGGTGATCTCGATCGGCGCCATTGCCTTCATGATGCTGCTGCCGTCGCCGCGGGCCGCCTTCGGCGCGGTCGAAGCCGAGGCGCCGGCCATCCAGATGGTCGTGACGACCGAAAAGGCGCCGCGTCTCGTGATCAGCACCGAGACCGACAAGGCCTGCGCCGGTCAGGCCTGGGCATCCGAGTCGCTCGACTGCATCCTGGCGATTGCCAAGGACAGCGGCCTGAAGCGCAGCATCCGCCTTGCCGACGCGACCATCCGCCACTGAACGGGCCGAGAGGAGACGAGCATGCATATCGCCCGCCGCCAGCCTCCGCACCGCACCCATGTGCGTGCCAGGCATGTCTCGCAGGAACCAGTCTGGTTGAGGCTGCGGACAAGGGAATGGGATTTCTTCGTCGCAAACGAAGTCGAAGCATTCGCGGTGATAGCGCGCCACGATGTCATCGACGTCGAGACGATGTCGACGCCTTGAACCACGCCTCAGGTCTGCTGGGTGCGGATCTGGTCCGTCACGGCGGCCAGGGCGCCGCGCACGTCGAGCGTGGAGAAGGGCTTTTCCAGGAGAAGCGGCCTGAATTTCGATGGTATTTCCTCGAATTCGGCGCGCGCGCCGAGGCTGTCGCCGGTGACGAGGACGAAGCGCAAGGCCAGATGAGGCCGCTTCTGCGTCAGCTCCCTGAAGATCTCAAGCCCGCTCGCGCCGGGCATGCGAAGATCCGAGAAGACGATGTCGATTTCCATGTCGAGACTGTCGACCCCATCGCGCGCCTCGGCCCACCCGGTATGAATGACGGACTTTATCCCCATCAGCTCGAGGATGTCGGACAGCGACCCCGCCACGTCCGGCTCGTCGTCGATGATGAGCGCGGTACGGATGCTGGTCGAATAGGGCGCCGCCCCTGCGATCTCGCCGAGCGAGCGGGTGACCAGGGGAAGCTCGACGACGAAGCGGGCGCCGCCGCTGTCGCTCTCCTCGTACCAGACCTTGCCGTTATGACGCTCGACGATCGATTTCGAGATCGACAGCCCGATGCCGGTGCCGACGCCGACCGGTTTGGTGGTGAAGTAGGATTCGAAGATCCGGTCGCGGATATCCTTCGGGATGCCGGGTCCGTTGTCTTCGACCGAAAAGCGGGCAAGGCCGGAGGGCGTGTGTTCCGAACGCACCTTGATGCGCCGCTCTCCGGAGACGGAGGCGAGCGCGTGCTGGCTGTTGACGAGGAAATTGGCTGCGACCTGGGTGAGGTGGTCGGCGTCGCCCAATACCGGCAGGGCGACCGGCGAAAGCTGCGTCTCGACCATGATCCCGGAGGATCGCGCCCCGTAGGCGCTGATCTCGAGGGCAGAGCGGATGACCTGATTGAGGTCGGTTTCGGACTGGGAGGTCGGATGCAGCCGGACCATGCCCAGGAAGCTCTTGACGATGCGCCCGCACCGTTCGGCAGCGGCGCGCACCTTTTCGGCGCGGGTCTTGGTGGCGGAATCCGGCGCGAACTCGTGCAGCAGCGTCGACTGCGCCACCACCACCGCGAGCGGGTTGTTCAGTTCGTGCGAGACGCCGGCAAGCAGCGAGCCCATGGCCGCCATCTTCTCGTTCTGATGCAGCCGGTCGCGCTGGCGATTGATCTCCTCCTCGGCGCGCCGCCGCTCGCGCAGGTCGCGCACGGCGCCGATGAACAGCTTGCGCCCGGCGGCATTGACTTCGGAAATGGTCAGCTCGACGGGGAAGATCTCGCCCCTGGAATTGGTGGCGTTCATCTCGAAGCGCTTGCCGATCATCCGGCCGGCCTCGCTTTCCAGATAAGAGCGCAGGCCGTTCACCAGCATCGGACGGTATTCGAGCGGGACCAGCGTCGCGACGATGTTGCGCCCGAGCACCTCGTGCTTCTTCCAGCCGAACATCCGCTCGGCGGCCGGGTTGAATTCGATGATGCCGCCGCTCTCGTCGATGATCACCATGCCGTCGAGCGCGGCGTTGAGCATCGTCGTGCGGAAGGTCTCGGCGATATGTGCCTCGGTCTGCGAGCGTTCGATGGCGTCGCCGATGATCAGCGCCACCATGGACAGCGCCGAATGCTCCTCGTCGGTCCACTCCCTTTCCGTGACGCAGTCGTTGACCGCGAGCGTTCCCCAGACATACCCGTGGGCGAAGATCGGGTAAGAGATGAAGGATTTGATGCGCTGGCGCTCGAAATCCTCGCGCAGGAAGCCGGTCAGCTCGCGGGCATGGCCGGCGAAGACGGTGCCGCGCCGGGCATCCTCCGACAACGTCTGCAGAAGCGGATCCGATTCGATCATCGACTGGACGATCGTCGTCGGACGGCCTTCCGGGCCGAGCACCGTGCGGTCGACCCAGTAGGAGACGATCGTCTGGGAAAAACCCTGGCCGGTGATGTCACGCATGCGGAACAGAACCGACCGGTGGCAGCGGAACGCCATGCCGAGAATGGCGAGGGCGTCGTCGATCTCCTGCTGCCAGTCGCTTGCCTGGCGCATCCGGCGCATGAGGTCTGCCACGACCACGGTCAGCCCGCGCGACTGGAAGTCTTTCCGGTAGCGGGAGACGTCTTCGAGTTCGGAGAGGGTCTGTTCCAGGATAGGGTCCCTCTATGCGGATTTCTGACCCGCGTCGGACAGGGAGAAGATGTAGCCCTCGCCACGCACCGTGCGCAGGAAGCGCGGATTGGAGGGGTCGCTCTCGATCTTCTTGCGCAGCCGCATAATGCGGATGTCGAGTGCGCGCGAATCGTCCGCCTCGTCGGCGAGGCCGATCGCCTCGGCGATCGCCGAGCGGCTGAGCAGGCGGTTGGCGCGGGTCAGGAAGACCTCGAGCACGTCGAACTCGCTCTTGGCCATCTCCACCATGGCGCCGCCCGGACCGGTGACCATGCGACCGTCGAGGTCGGCCGAGAAGCCGCCAAAGGTGACGACACGGCGGGCCGGACGCGCCGGGCCGTCGTCGTCGGAGATCGTCCCGCTCGGCGGCGGTACGCGGCGCAGCACGGAACGGACGCGGGCGAGCAACTCGCGCAATTCGTAAGGTTTGACGATGTAGTCGTCGGCTCCCAGCTCGAGACCGACGATACGGTCGATGGAGGTGCCGGAGGCGGTGGCGAAGATGATGCCGACCGGCATCTTGGAGCGCAGCCAGCGGCCGAGCGACAGACCGTCCTCGCCGGGCATCGAAATGTCGAGAATCGCAAGGTTGAAGGTCTGCTCGCGGGCGATTTCGCGCATCGCGGCGGCATCGCCGGCCACCGTCACGTCATATCCGCTCGCCTGCAGGTATTCGGCGACCGCATCGCGAAGGTCCGGCTCGTCGTCCACCACAACGATTCTCGATCGCACGGCAGTGTCTTCCCTGCTGGTTCCGGAAAGCAGATTGGGTGTAAACATGATGCCCGAGTCTTTCTTTATCTCTTTTTTCTGGAAGGTCCATGTCCGCCAGAGCGGTGATCGCGATCGTGTCGGCGAGCAAGGAAACCGGCGTCCAACTCGGCGAGTATCTGCGCCGGCGCGGTCATGACGTCTTGCTCGCGCACGAATTGTGGTCCGGTCGGCCGCTTTTCGCCGGCAAACCCGATCTCGCGGTCGTCGATCTGCAACTTCCCGGCGGCTCCGGCCTCGACCTCCTGCGCGATTATGGCGGGGAGGAGGGGCCGGCTTTCGTCGTCGTCTCCAGCGGTCCCGCGCTGATCGAGAAGGTGCTGGCGCTGGAACTGGGCGCCGCCGACGTCATCGAGACGCCGTTCAACCTGCGCGAGACGGCGACGCGCATCGGCGGCATCCTGACCCGCCGCGGCTTTGCCGCGCCCGAACTGCTGCCGCTCGAAAACTCCACCGTCGATCTGCGCGCCGCGCTCGTCATGCATCATTCCGGCGAGGAAGAGCAGCTCTCGGCCGGCCAGGTGGCGATGCTCAAGCTGTTCGCCGCCAATCCGCACACCGTCATCAACCGCGACGACATCATCGCCGCCGCTCCGGCCGAGAGCTACGACGCTTTCGACCGGTCGATCGATTCCCGCATCGTGCGGCTGCGCCGCAAGCTCGATTCGGAGGCGATCGTCACCGTGCGCGGGGCGGGATACCGTTTCGATCCGCCGAAAGGCGCATAGACGCTCGAAGCGGGTCTCGCCCGCGGAACGCCGCACTGCCGCCCTGCCTGCCCCGGGCTGCACCTAGCGGACCGCCGTGGTCGCCGCCGACGCGATCTCGACCGTCGGCGCGACGAGCGCGCGGTCGCCGGAATGCTCCTTCATCAGCGTTGCGCCCACGGCGACGAGGCCGAGGGCGGCCTGTCCGTAGAGCAGCGCAATCAGGACGGTAGATCCGAGTTTCGAACGCATGAGCGCATCTCCCGCTGGCCCTGCTGCGGTAGGCCGCGCATGGGCTGTCGTCTTTCATGCGAGAAGGATGCTCGGACCGTGTATCCGGAATGTGCCGCTCGAAATGGCGATATGTTGCCATAAGTTGCTGGGATTCCGCCGGTTTCGCCCGGCCGGCAAGAATGATGCGAAAGCGGCCGGACCTGTATCCGAAAATGACCGGAACGGAAACCAATTCGAAACAAAGATGAACGCGGCGTGAAATTGCCGCGATACACAGCCGGCGCAAATTGCCTCCATCAAGCGCAGCAGACGCTAACGAAACAGCTGGAGGCTCCAATGACCGCTCTTTCCGCCCGCTTCATCAACATCGCCGCGATCGCCGCCACAGGCCTCGGCCTGATGCTCGCAGCCGGCAACGCCCCCGCCCAGGCTTCGGTCAACGAAGTGGTCGCGCGCATTTCCATCTCCGAGCAGAAGATGCAGGTCTCCGTCGGCGGCCGCCAGACCTACGAATGGAAGGTCTCGACGGCGGGCAAGGGCTACGTCACGCCCACCGGCTCGTGGAAGCCCTACCGCATGCACGAGATGTGGTATTCGAAGAAATACGACAACGCGCCGATGCCGCATTCGGTGTTCTTCACCGGCGGCTACGCGGTCCATGCCACCCCGCATGTCAAGAATCTCGGCCGCCCGGCCTCGCATGGCTGCATCAGGCTGCATCCGACGAATGCCGAGGCGTTCTACACGCTGGTCAAGACGTTCGGCCAGCAGAACACCCGCATCGTCATCGTCAACTGATTTCCCCGAGCGCTGCGCCGGAGTTCCCCCGGCGCCATCGCTTGACTCACCCCGGCAGGAGGCTGACCTCCCCTGCCGGGGTCTGCTTTTTGCGGATCGGTCTATTGCCGGCGGCCGGCGCGAAACTGGCTCGGCGACTGGCCGAAGGCGGCGCTGAAGGCGCGGCTGGCGTGGGCGCCGTCGGAAAAGCCCCAGTGAAGTGCGATCTCGGTGATCGACCGCTCTGCCTGGCGCGGATCGGCGAGATCGCGGCGCATGGCCGCGAGCCGGCGCGTGCGGATATGCGCGGACAGCGTGCCGCCGGTGGCCGAGAACAGCATATGCAGATAGCGCGGCGAGATGCCGAAGCGGGCGGCGATGCGCGACGGCGTCAGCGCCGGATCGGCGAGACGGTCCTCGACATGGGCGAGGATGCGAGACAGGAGATCGCCGGCGGCCGAATTCGGCGCGACGGGGTCGATGAGCCGGCCCAGAAGGTCGACGAGGATATCGGCCGCGAGCGGTGCGTGGCCAGCCGGAATGTCCCGCGCCACCCTGGCAAGCGAGGCGAGGTGGCCGGCGGCCAGCGCCCCCAGACCGCTTCGGCTCTCCAGCCGCACGGCACCGCGCGGCTCGGAGGCGACCACGCCGCGGCCGAGCCGCTCGCGCGGGACGAGCAGCGTCACCTTGTGCAGCGGGCTCATCACCTCGAAGCGGATCGGCCGCGAGCCGTCCCAGAGCAGCATGTCGCCGGCGCCGAGATTCGCGACGACATCGTCCTGTCTCACCCGCTCCGCGCCGGAGAGGACCAAAAGCAGGCCGAAATGGTCGCCGTCGGTGCGGCGGATGTCGGCGGCGTCGCGATAGCCCGACAGCGGGGCGCTGCGGCATTCGACCACCGAGCAGCCGCCCAACCCATGCCAGTCCAGCCGGCAATCGTATATATCGCGGTCGCGGAGATCGAGCGACCATGGCAGATGCACCTCGCTCAGCATCGACCGCGCCGCCTCGGCGCGCAGCGCCCGCGGCAGGTCGCCGGACCTCCAGCTGCCCGAAATCATCGCTTCCTCCCGCGCCATGCCTCCCGCCGACGCTCGCCGACGACATTATTGCATCGGCGCTTCCCTGTCGAACAAGGCCGTTTCGCTGACGTTCAAGCGCCGTTCCGCTGCCGCGCGCATCAAGTCCGCCTCGATCATCGCCAAGGGAGGATACCATGCGACGCGACATCGAATTCAGGACCGAGGACGGGGTGACCCTGCGCGGCTGGCACTACAAGGCGAGCGGCGTCGAGGGGCCCGCGCCGACGGTCATCATGGCGCACGGCTTCACCGCCACGCGCGAGATCTATCTCGACAGTTTTGCCGAGGTGTTTGCGGCGGCGGGCCTCGGCGTCATCGTATACGACCACCGCAATTTCGGCGTCAGCGACGGAAGCCCGCGCGGCCATGCCGATCCGTGGGCGCAGATCAACGGCTACCGCGACGCCATCACCTGGGCGCAGACCCAGAGCGACGTCGACCCGAACCGGATCGGCGTGTGGGGGTCGAGCTATGCCGGCGGGCATGTGCTGGTCGTCGCAGCCCTCGATCGGCGGGTGAAATGCGTCGTGGCGCAGGTGCCGCTCACCTGGGGCTTCGAGACGGCGCGGCGGCTGATCCGCGGCGACCACTGGGCCGGTTTGCGCGCCGCCTTCGACGGCGACCGCGCCGCGCGCGCCCGCGGCGAGGCCGGCGCGATGATGCCGGTGACGGCGCCGGAAGGGCAGCCCTGCGCGCTGCCGACGGCCGACACCTACGAGTTCTTCACCCGCTTCGAGAAGGAGCACAAGACCAACTGGAAAAACGAGGTGACGCTGCATTCGATCGAGATGTTCACCGAATACGAGCCGGCGACCTACATCGCCCGCATCGCGCCGACGCCGCTGATGGTCGTGGTCGCGGCCGGCGATCATCTCACGCCCTTCGACATGACGGCGCGTGCCTACGAGCAGGCGCTGGAGCCGAAGAAGCTGGTGGTGCTGCCGGGCGGGCATTTCGAGGCCTATACGGGGGCGCCGTTCAAGGTCTCGTCGGCGGCACAGCGCGACTGGTTCAAGCAGCACCTGTAGAAGAAGGAAGTATTGGGGACAGTTTACCTAATTCTGCCAATCGACCGTGCCAAATCTCGATGCGGCCTGTCAAAATCAAGCAAACTGTCCCCGGATCGTTTACATCCTCACCCGCTCGGCCTTCGGGTCGTACATCGGCCTGAGCGAGGCCTCCGCGGCGAAACGCTCGCCGGCGATCTCGATCTCGTAGGAGGAGCCAAGGACATCCGCCTCGCTCTGGCCGGGGCAGGGGACATAGCCCATGCCGATCGCGCCGCCGAGGAAGTGGCCGTAATTGCCCGACGTGACCGTGCCGACGATTTTCCCGTCGCGCACCAGCGCCTCGTTGTGGAAGAGGAGCGGCTCGGGGTCCCTGAGGCGAAACTGAACCATGCGGCGCGACAGGCCCGCCTCCTTCTTGCGCAGCACCGCGTCGCGGCCGATGAAGTCGCCCTTGGCGGTCTTCACCGCGAAGCCGAGTCCCGCTTCCAGCGCATGGTCCTCGTCGGTGATGTCATGGCCGAAATGGCGGAAGGCCTTCTCGATGCGGCAGGAATCGAGCGCGTGCAGGCCGCAGAGCTTGAGGCCTAGGTCCGCGCCGGCTTCCTCGATCGCTTCGAAGACATGTGCGGCCTGGTCGGTCGACACGTAGAGCTCCCAGCCGAGTTCGCCGACATAGGTGACGCGGTGGGCACGCGCGAGACCCATGCCGATCTCGATCTCCTGCCAGGTGCCGAAGGGATTCGTCGCGTTGGAGAAATCGTTCGGGCTGATGCGCTGGATGAGCTCGCGGGACTTCGGCCCCATCAGGCAGAGAACGCTTTCGGCCGCCGTCACGTCGGTGATCACGGCGAAATCGTCGCCGACATGCTTTCTCAACCAGGCGAGGTCGCGCTGCAAGGTGGCGCCGGGCACGACGAGGAAGAAGGCGCTCTCGGACAGGCGCGAGACGGTCAGGTCGCTCTCGATGCCCCCTTTGGCGTTCAGCATCTGCGTGTAGACGATCTTTCCGGGGGCGACGTCCATGTCGTTGGCACAGACCCGCTGCAGGAAGGAAAGCGCATCGCGGCCCTCGACCCGGATCTTGCCGAACGAGGTCATGTCGAACAGCCCGACGTTTTCGCGCACCGCCATGTGCTCGTCACGCTGGTTGTCGAACCAGTTCTGCCGCTTCCACGAATAGCGGTATTCGCGTTCCTGCCCAGCCTTGGCGAACCAGTTGGCGCGCTCCCAGCCGGCGACCTCGCCGAACACCGCGCCGCGCGCCTTCAGGTGCTCGTGGAGAGGGGAGCGGCGGATGCCACGGGCGGACGTCATCTGGCGGTAGGGGAAATGGTCGGCATAGAGCAGGCCGAGCGTCTCGGTGACCCGATTGCGCAGATAGGTGCGGTTCTTCTGGAACGGCTGCATGCGGCGGATGTCGACCTCCCAGAGGTCGAAGGGCGCCTCGCCATCGTTGATCCACTGCGCCAGCGCCATGCCGGCGCCGCCGGAGGAGACGATGCCGATCGAGTTGTAGCCGGCCGCGACCCAGTAGCCGGAAAGCTCCGGCGCTTCGCCGAGATAATAGCGGTCGTCGGGGGTAAAGCTTTCCGGCCCGTTGAAGAAGGTGTGGATGCCGGCCGTCTCCAGCATCGGCATGCGGTTGACGCCCATGTCGAGGATCGGCGCGAAATGGTCCATGTCCTCAGGCAACTGGTCGAAGCAGAAATCCTCGGCGATGCGCTGGCCGGCCGGCGGCCAGGGCTTCGCCACCGGCTCGAAGGCGCCGAGCATCATCTTGCCGGCATCCTCCTTGTAGTAGGCGCACTCGTCCGGCACGCGCAGCACCGGCAGGCGCGTGAGGCCGGGTATCGGCTCGGTGACCAGGTAGAAATGCTCGCAGGCGTGCAGCGGAATCGACACGCCGTTCTGCGCTCCTAAATCGCGCGCCCACATGCCGGCGCAGTTGACGACGATGTCGGCCTCGATCGTGCTTTCCTCGCCGTCCTTCGCCCAGGACACGCCCGTGACGCGACCGTCCTTCGCGTGAACCTTCGTGACCTTCGTCTGCTCGGAAATCACCGCCCCGCGCTGGCGCGCGCCCTTGGCCAGCGCCATGGCGATATTGGCCGGGTCGCACTGGCCGTCGAGCGGCAGGTGGACCGCGCCCACCACGTCCGAAACGTTGAGATGCGGATACATCTCCTTGACTTCGCGTGGAGAAATCTCGCGCACGTCGACGTCGAAGGCGCGCGCCACCGTCGCCTGCCGATAGAGCTCGTGCTTGCGCTCCTCGGTCAGCGCCACCGAGATCGAGCCGACCTGGCGCATGCCGGTGGCGACGCCCGTCTCCGCCTCGAGCTTCACGTAGAGGTCGGCCGAATATTTCGCCAGCCGCGTCATGTTCTGCGAGCCGCGCAGCTGGCCGATCAGCCCGGCGGCGTGCCAGGTCGTTCCGGAGGTGAGCTGCTTGCGTTCGAGGAGGACCACGTCGGTCCAGCCAAGCTTCGTCAGGTGATAGACGACCGAACAGCCGGACACGCCGCCGCCGATGATCACCGCGCGGGCTTTGGCGGGGAGGGCGGTCATGACGAAGCCTCGGACAGTATTGAAGGCTGGCGCCTCGCATTACCCCCACCCCTAACCCCTCCCCACAGGGGGGAGGGGGATGGCGATCGTCGAGCCAGGTCTGCGGAACCGAAAGCTGGCGCGGAAGTCGGTGTCCCCCTCCCCCCTGTGGGGAGGGGTAAGGGGTGGGGGTAACGACGTCTCATGCGGCACCATCCGAAAGTCTGCCGAGGTGCCGCCTGAGCCGCGCCGCCGCCTCGCGCAGCACTGGCTCGGGCTGGCAGAGCGAGATGCGGATGCACCCCGAGGCCGCGTCGCCGAAGGAGGAGCCGGGCATGACGGCAAGCTTTTCCGCGTTCAGCAGTCCCCAGGCGAAGGCCTCGTCGTCGGGTTCGATCGCGCGGATGTCGAGCATGACATACATGCCGCCCTCGGAGCCGCGGACCGTGATGCCGTTGATGCCGCGGATGGCGTCGAGGAAGGCGAGCCGGCGCGTGTCGTAGATGCGGGCGATCTCCTCGACCCCCCAGTCGTTCTCCAGCGCCTCGATCGCCGCGCGGCTGACGAAATCGGGCAGGCCGTAGGTCGAGACGAGGTTGAGGCTGATCAGCTGGGTGATGAGCGGCTTCGGGCCGGTCAGCCAGCCGATGCGCCAGCCGGTCATGCCGTGGCTCTTGGACATCGAATTGATGACCAGCGTCCGCTCCGCCATCCCCGGCAGGCTGCGCGGCGAGACGTGTTCGCCATGCGCGATGGTCCAGTAGACCTCGTCGGACATCAGCCAGAGATCGTGGCGGCGGCAGATGTCGGCGATGGCTTCGAGGCTTTGGCGCGTGTAGACCGCGCCGGTCGGATTGTTCGGCGAGTTGATCAGCATCGCCCGCGTATTCGGCTGGATCGCCTTTTCGATCGCCGCCGGGTCGGGCTGGAAGCCGTCTTCGGCATGGGCTTCGACGATGGTGAAGCCGGCTCCGGCGGCGCGGAAGGTGCCCGGATACGTGGCGTAGTAGGGCGCCACCACGATCGCGTGCTTGCCGGGATCGAGCGTCGCCTGCACCGCCGCGAAGAGTGCTGCCTGGCCGCCGGGGGTGGCGAGGATCTGGTCGGGTTCTGTTTCCACGCCGGTGCAGCGGGTGGAGAGCTTCGCCATCGCCGCCCTCAGCCGAGGGAGCCCTGGAAGCTGGGTGTAATGATGATGGCCGGCGCGGACATATTTCACCGCCGCCTCGACCGTTTCCGACGGCGTGTCGAAGTCGTGGTCGCCGACGGACAGCATGATGATGTCCTCGCCCGCCTGCTTGCGGGTCATGGCATCGAAATGCACCTCCCAGCCGTCCTTGCCGGAAGGCGTAATGCCGGAAATGCGGGAAGAGGGCTCAGGCATGGGGCAATCCCGCTATCTCGTGTCCGGCGGCTTCCAGACGGTCGCGAAGTGCCGCGATATGCGGCGGGCCGACCTCGCAGCATCCGCCGACGATGTCGAGGCCGGCTTCGACCCAGCCCAGCGCGAAATCGGCATAGGCGTCCGGATCGAGGTCGTGGCGGGCGTGCAGCACGTCCACCGTGCCGCCGTGCTTCAGCGCCTCGGTCGCGGTGAAGCCGTTGGCATAGGCGCCAACGGGCGCGCCGAGGCCCTTCAGCGCCGACAGCGCTGCATCGATCGTCTCCGGCCGCGAGCAGTTGACGAGACGGGCGGCGATGGGGAGATGCGCGATGGCTCCGGCGGCCTCGGTCAAGGTCTCGCCGCTTCTCAGCCGCGTGCCGGGCTCGTCGGCGAGCGTCCACGACACCCAGACCGGCTTGCCGGACTCGCAAGCGGCGGTCGCGGCGGCGTGCGCCTCCTCGGCCGAGGCCATCGTCTCGCAGAGGATCAGGTCGACATGGTCGGCCTGTTCGGCGACGATGCGCCGGTAGATGGCGAGCGTGTCGGCGTAGGAGATCGTCAGCTTCGGCGCATAGGAGCCGAACAGCGGCGGCAGGCAGCCGGCGATGGCGCAGTCGCCGGCCGCGTCGCGCGCCTGGCGGGCCAGCTCGATGCCTCGCGCCTGCAAGGTCTGGAACAGCTCGCCCGCGCCTTCGCGCTCCAGCCGCTCCGGCGTCGCTGCATAGGTGTTGATGGTGATGACCTTGGCGCCGGCCTCGATGAACTCGGCATGCAGGTCGCGCACGAGGTCGGGCTCGTCGATCAGCACGCGGGCCGACCAGAGCGGCGTCGGCTTGGACTTCGAGCGGCGGATCAGCTCCTGGCCCATGCCGCCGTCGGTGAGGATGATGGATTTCAAGGGCGGGGTGCCTCCACGAAACGGGACTGCCGCGTTCTTTCGCGCCCCCCTCTGTCCTGACGGACATCTCCCCCACACGGGGGGAGATTGGCAGCTTCTACGCCGTGCCATCTCCTGCCAGGATTGCGATTTCCGAGACCGTTCGCGGCAGCCGATCTCCCCCCTCGTGGGGGAGATGTCCGGCAGGACAGAGGGGGGCGCCGTAGGGCGCTACCCACCTCGAACCCGGAGCTTGTAACCTTGCTCATGCGCGCAGCCTCTCGTTCTTCGGATCCCAGAGCGGCTCGTCCTTCTGGACGATCGCGGCAAAGCGGTCGCCGAAGATCTCGACTTCGATCCGCGTGCCGGGCTCGGCGAGGTCGGCGCGCAGCATGCCGAGCGCGATCGACCGGTCGACGCGGTGGCCCCAACCGCCCGACAGCGTCTCGCCGACGATCTGGCCGTCGTGCCAGAGCGTCGACATGTAGGGCGCGTCGCATGGGCCGGGGTCCTCGATGACCAGCGTGACGAAACGCTTGGTCACGCCCTGCTGCTTTTCGCTGAGCAGCGCCGCCTTGCCCTTGAAGCCGGGCTTGTCCCATTTGACGAAACGCTCCAGCCCGCCCTGGAGGATCGTGTAGTCGGTCGACAGGTCCTGTTTCCAGGCGCGGTAGGACTTTTCCAGCCTGAGCGAATCCAGCGCGAACATACCGAAGGGTTTGAGGCCGTGCTTCTGCCCGGCGGCCCAGACGGCGTCGAAGACGGCCGCCGTGTCCTCCACCTTCGTGTGCAGTTCCCAGCCGAGTTCGCCGGCGAAGGAAACCCGCACAAGCTGCAGCCATTTGCCGGCGATCTGGCAGGACTGGTGCGTCAGCCAGGGTTTTGACAGGTCGGCGTCGGTCAACGCAGCCAGAATCTCCCGCGATTTCGGCCCGGTGAGGATCTGGCAGGAGAAGGCCTCGGTGACGTTTTGCAGAGTCACCTGAGTGGCTTGCGGCAAATGGTTCGCGAGCCACTCGAAATCGTGCACCTCGGCCACGGCCGCCGTGATGAGGAAGAAGAAGTCTTCCTCGATCGCCATGATCGACATTTCGGTAACGATACGACCCTTGTCGTCGGCGAAGTAGCCGAGGCCGATACGGCCGGGTTTCGGTACCGCGCCGGTGATGAGCGAGGACAGCCATTCGCGGGCGCCTTCGCCCTGGACCCGGAAGCGCGAGAAGCCCGGAAGGTCGAGAATGCCGGCGGCGTCGCGCACGGCGTGGCACTCCTCGCGGATGCGCGTCTGCCACGGACCGTCGCGGTCGAAGGTCTGGGTAGAGGCCTCCGACGTATCGTCGCCGGGCTTTGCGTACCAGGTCGCGCGCTCCCAGCCATTGTAGGGCGCGAACTGGGCGCCCAGCGCCGCGATGCGGTCGTGGATCGGCGAAAGCTTGCGGTTGCGCGCCGCCGGCCAGGCGTGGCGCGGGAAGTGAACCGCATATTCGTGGCCGTAGACCTCCATGCCCTTGGCGACGGCATAGTCGGGCGCGGCGGCGAATTTCGTGAACCGGCGCGGGTCGCACGACCACATGTCCCATTCGGTCGCGCCTTCGGTCACCCATTCGGCCAGAACCTTGCCGGCACCGCCCGCCTGCGCAATGCCGAAGGTGAAGACGCAGGCCTCGAACGCATTCGGCACGCCCGGCATCGGGCCGATCAACGGGTTGCCGTCCGGCGCATAGGGGATGGGGCCGTTGATGATCTTGGAGAGGCCCGCCGTGCCGAGGATCGGCACGCGGGCGATGGCGTCGTTCAGATACCACTCCAGCCGTTCCAGATCGTCGGGAAAGAGCTGGAAGGAGAAATCGTCCGGCATCGGATCGTCCGGGCTCGCCCAGTGCGCCCGGCAATTGCGCTCGTAGGGGCCGAGATTCATGCCGGCCTTCTCCTGGCGCAGGTAGTAGGACGTGTCGACGTCGCGCAGCAGCGGCAGCTTGTGGCCGACCTCCTTCGTCCAGGCGGCGAGCTCGGGGATCTCCTCGAACAGAATGTACTGATGGCTCATCACCATCATTGGGATGTCGCGGCCGAACATCTTGCCGACTTCCGCCGCCCGGTAGCCGGCAGCGTTGACGATCTTCTCGCAGCGGATGTCGCCCTTGGGCGTCGAGACGATCCACTCGTCCCTGTCACGGCGCACTCCCGTCACCGGGCAGAAGCGCTCGATGCGGGCGCCGAGGTCGCGCGCGCCCTTGGCTAGCGCCTGGGTCAACTGCGCCGGATCGATGTCGCCGTCATTGGGATCGTAGAGAGCGCCGGCCAGGTCGTGCAGTTCGAGGAAGGGATATTTCGACTTGATCTCGTTGGGGCCGATGACGTCGATCGCCATGCCCTGGTAGCGGCCCATGCCCTTGGCGCGCTGGAACTCGCGCATCCGCTCGCGTCCGTGGGCGAGGCGGATCGAGCCGGTGACGTGGTAGTTCATCGGATAGCCGACGGCTTCGGCCAGCCCGCGGTAGAGCGTCGCCGAATAGCGCTGCATGTTCATCAGCGACCAGGACGAGGAGAAGGTCGGCACGTTGCCGGCGGCGTGCCAGGTCGAGCCGGAGGTCAGCTCGTTCTTCTCGAGCAGCACGCAGTCGGTCCAGCCGGCCTTGGCGAGGTGGTAGAGCGAGGACACGCCGACCGCGCCGCCGCCGATGATGACCACGCGCGCCTGGGTGGGGAAATCGGCCATCAGCTCGTTCCTCCGCAAAACACCCCCACTCCGTCACGCTTCGCGTGCCACCTCTCCCCCTGCCAGGGGGAGAGGAAATACCGGCCGCGTCCTCGGCGCCCTTCCTCTCCCCCGTCGAGCGGGGGAGAGGTGTCGAGGCGAAGCCGAGACGGAGTGGGGGTCGATTTCATCATCCTCAATACACCGGCGGGCTCACCACCCAGATGACCACCGCCGGCACCGTGCCCGGATTGCGCCAGCGGAAGGGCTTTTCGCGGAAACGGAACGAATCGCCCTCGCGCAGCGCATGCCAGACGCCGTCGATCTCGATTTCGAACCGGCCGGACACCAGATAGCCCGCTTCCTCCGTCGCGCGCAGCGACGGTCTGTCGAGCACCGCCCCCGGCGCGAACTCGGAGCGCAGGATCTCGAAACTGCCCCCGAGGTCGGGCGAAAGCAGTTCCTCGACGAGACCGGTGTCGGTGGAGCCCAGGCGGCGGCGGCCGACGGCGCGCACGATGACGCCGCGCTCCGCCTCCGGCCCGTCGTCATTGGCGAAGAACAGGCTGAGCGGCACGCCATAGACGGTAGCGAGTGCGCGCAGATCGGCGATGGCAGGGCTCGAAAGGCCGCGTTCGACCTGGCTCACCCAGCCGAGCGAGCGGCCGACACGGGCGGCGAGTTCCGACAGCGTCATGCCGCGCGCCTTGCGCAGCGCGCGCAAATCCGACGCGAGATGCCGGATACGCGGCGGCTGTGCCTGAGAAATTCGTGAAATCTGGCTCACGATTTTCATATTCGCGCCAGCCGTGAAAAAATCAAGCCGAATTTCACAGATGGCACAGGGGTTGCGAAGTGCCTCCCGGACATGCGAATTGCAGGGACGCCCCGCTTCCCGACGCGGGCGGGGCAGACGCGAAAGGCCGTTCGATGGCAGCACCCCAGATGAAGCCGGACATCGTCGACGAAACCGCGATCGTCGACGAGGCGATCACGTCGCGGCGCTCCGTGCGCGCCTTTCTGCCTGACCCGGTCGGCGAGCAGACGATCCGCGACATCCTCACGGTCGCCTCGCGTGCCCCCTCCGGCACCAACATGCAGCCATGGAAGGTCTATGTCGTCACCGGCCAGAAGCTGAAGGCGGTGTCCGATGCCGTACTGAATTCCGGCATACGGGCCGAGAAGATCGCCTGGGACGAATACAAATACTATCCCGACAAGTTCTTCGAACCTTATTACGCGCGCCGCCGCGCGGTCGGCTTCGCCCTCTACGACGCCTTGGGCATTCCCAAGCGCGACGTCAATCAGATGCGGGCGCAGCACGACCGCAATTTCGTCTTCTTCGACGCTCCGATGGGCCTGATCTTCACCATCGACCGTCGCCTCAACCAGGGGTCCTGGATCGACCACGGCATGTTCCTGCAGTCGATCATGGTCGCCGCGCGGGCCAGGGGCCTCCACACCTGTCCGCAGGCGGCGTTCGCGCCCTATCACAGGCAGATCCGGCCGGTGCTCGACATTCCCGACGAGGAGATCATCACCTGCGGCATGGCGATCGGCTACGAGGATACGTCGAAGCCCGAAAACAACTTCCGAACGGAACGCGCGTCGCTCGAGGAGTTCGTCACCTTCGTCAGGTGAGCGGAGGGCGGAACGGCTGTCCGGCCACCCCGTGCATCCGCCGCTTGCTCGCCCGCCGCACTACTTCGCCAACGCGATCAGTCCGGCCCGAAGCTGGTCGGCGTCGTTGAGACCGGCCTCCAGCGCGCCGTGTTCCGCGGTCCAGATCGGCATCGCCTCGGCCAGTCGCTCCCGGCCCGTATCGGTCAGCACCAGCAGGCGGCCGCGGCGGTCGTCCGGGTCAGGCTCGGTCGTCACCAGGGCCCGCTTTTCCAGCGTCTTCAGGGCTGCCGTCAGCGTCGTCCGGTCCATGCCGAGAAGGGCCGAAACGTCGCGCATCCGCACCGGTCCGGGGCGGTTCATCGACATCAACATGGAGAACTGGCCGTTGGTGAGACCCGCGGGGCGCAGCGCCTCGTCGAAGCGGCGGGCGAGAACCCGCGCCGCGCGCTGGGCATGCAGGCACAGGCATGTGTCGCGCACATGCAGCGTCGTGCGAGTGTCAGGAGCCGGCAGCTTTGGCGGTGTCATGGCTCGATTACGTTGATATCAACGAAAAAGTCCATAGGATAAGGTTAGACAGCGACGAATGCCCGCAGTCAGCGGATGGGAGGACGGAATGGCGAAGGTTCTGGTGCTGATCGGCACCAAGAAAGGTGCGTTTATCGCGCAGAGCGACGAAACGCGGAAGGATTGGTCGCTGCGTGGGCCGTTCTGCAACACGTGGCCGATCCATCATTTCATCGCCGATCCGGCGACCGGCGCCGTGCATGCGGCGGGCGGCAACGAATGGTTCGGCCCGGCCGTCTGGACCAGCAAGGACCTCGGCGAGACCTGGACTCACTCCAGCCAGGGCCTCGCCTACGAAACGGGCAAGGAGCCGGTGGCCGCGGCCTGGAGCGTGGCGCCGCGCGACGGCGAACTCTTCGTCGGCGTCCAGCCGGCGGGTCTGTTCCGCTCCACCGATGGCGGCGAAAGCTTCGAGCACATCGAAGGCTTGCAGAACCATCCCACCCGACCCGAATGGAACCCCGGCGGCGCGGGGTTGATCCTCCATTCGATCGTGTTCGACCCGAAACATCCCGAGCGGATCTGGATCGGCATCTCGTCGGCCGGCGTATTCTACACCGAGGACGGCGGCAAGACCTGGGAGCCGCGCAACAACGGCACGCGCGCCGACTTCTTCCCCGAAGACCAGCGCTATCCCGAGTTCGGCCAGTGCGTCCACAACATGGTTCGCGCGGCGGGCAGCGACCGGCTCTACCAGCAGAACCATTGCGGGATGTACCGCTCCGACGACGGCGGAGAGAGCTGGCAGAGCATAGAAGACGGGCTGCCCTCCGACTTCGGCTTCCCGGCCGGCGCGCATCCGCGCGATCCCGAGACGCTCTATCTCATTCCGCTCAACGGCGCCGAAAAGGGCCGCTTCGTGCCCGACGGCAAGGCGGCGGTCTGGCGCACCCGCGACGGCGGCCGGACGTGGACCGACCTGCGCAACGGCCTGCCGCAGGAGAACGCCTATTTCGGCGTGCTGCGCCAGGCGATGGCGACCGACCGAATGGAACCGGCAGGCGTCTATTTCGGCACCGGCACGGGCACGCTCTACGGCAGCGCCGACGAGGGCGAGAGCTGGTTCGAAATCGCCCAGCACCTGCCGACGATTTCGTCGGTCGAGACCTACGTGATCGACTGATGGAGATCGGCCACAACAGCGGCGACCACAGGATCGTCGCGCGGCTTCAGGGCGTGATGGTCGACCTTTTTCCAGGCTCGACCCGTCGCGTCGAGATGTCGGCGCGCACGGTGGCCGAGATGATCGACGAACTCGACCGCCGCTGGCCCGGCATGGGCGACCGCATCCGCGACACGCGCCCGGCGATCCGCAAGCACATGAACGTCTTCGTCGACGGCGAGCGCGCGAAGCTCGACACGAAAATCCCGCGCGGGGCGGAGGTGTTCATCATCACAGCGATCAGCGGGGGGTGAGGGACGTCTCAATCGCAGTGTTCGTCGGTTTCCGGAAGCTCATAACGATCCCCTTCGGCGATGTTCGATTGTACCAAAAGAGCGATTTCGGCTTCAGTCAGATCGCGAACCATCACGTGTCGCCTCTCCTTGGAGCGCCGCGGTGCTATGCTTGTCGTTAGTGAAGGCGAACGGGCCATAAGAGGGTCGGTAGCCGCCAATATCTGCCAGGCCAATGCGCGCCGGGACTACCTCACCTCGTATCCAACCTCCTCCGCCGCATGGCCCAGCGTCGTCCAGAAACTCCGCGCAAACGAGCGGAAGACGTAGAGGTCGAACTGGTCGGCGCCCGTGCGCTGGATCTGGGTGAAGACGTCGTGGTGCATGGTCGAACGGCCGGCGTGGAGCGGGAAGGCGGGGAGCGCGAAGTCGATCGCGTAGAGTTTTCCCAGAACCCATTCCGCTTTCGGACCGGAAATACGCAGCGCGGTGCGGCCATGGGAGAGGCCGGTGACTGTGCCGACCGCGATGGGAACCGCCCTCACGAGTTCGGTCTCGATACCTTCGGCCTGCGTCACCACCATGAATTTCCCGGGCGCGAAGCCGAAGGCGGCCTTGTGCTCGATGGCGATGCCGCCGCCCGCGCCGTCGGGCAGCTTCAGGCCCGTCACCGCGCGGATCGCGTCGATGACAGCCCTTTCCTCGCCCGGCCAGGCGGCGACCTGGACGATCGAGCCGGGGCGGGTCTCGGTCAGGACCACGCCGGGCGCCGTTCCGGTGACGTTGTGACGGCCGGGCTTCCAGGCGGGCCCGAGGGGAGACACTTGCTCAACCATGCATGCGTTTCCCTTCGGGATCGAACATGTGATGGCTCACGATTTCGACCGGGCCGAAGCGGCCGCGCAGCGGATCGGAGACATAGGCGCGGGTGCCGTGCCGCGTCTTGCCGCCTTTCACCAGCGCCAGCCCGATATACTTGCCGAGCGAGGGCGAGAAGCAGACGGCGGTGATGTGGCCGATCGAATCGCGCAATGCCGCCGGATCGTTATGCTCGACCAGGTGCGCCCCGCCATTGAGCGGGCGGCCGTCGAGCGAGACGAGGCCGACGAGGCGGATGCGGTTCTCGTCGATCAGGCCTTCGCGGTCCATCATCGCCGAGCCGATGAAGGGCTTCTTCTTCGACAGCATCCAGTCGAGATAGAGATCGCGCGCGGTGGTGCGGCCGTCGATCTCCGCGCCGGTGACGTGGCCCTTCTCGATGCGCATCGTGCCCAGCGCCTCGAGCCCATAGGGCACCAGGCCGAACGGCGTGCCCGCCTCGATCAAGGCGTCCCAGACCTGCTGGCCGTGGCCGGCGCCGGAATAGACCTCGTAGGCGAGCTCGCCCGAGAAGGAGAGGCGGCAGATCATCACCGGCACGCCAGCCACCTCGCCGCGCACGATGCCCATGAAGGGCAGAGACTCGTTGTCGACGGCGGTGCCGGCGACGACAGAAGCGAGGATGTCGCGGGCGCACGGTCCGGCAATCGAGGCGCCCGCCCATTCGTCGGTGACGGAGGTCAGCGTCACCTTGAGATCCGGCCAGTAGACGTCGAGGAAATATTCGAGGTTTTGCATGACCTTGCCGGCATTGGCCGTGGTCGTGGTCATGAGGAAATCGTGCTCGGCCAGACGCCAGGTCGTGCCATCGTCATAGGCGAATCCATCCTCTCGCAGCATGAGGCCGTAGCGCGCCTTGTTGACGGGGAGGGTCGAGAACAGGTTGGTGTAGACCCGGTCCAGGAACTCCGCGGCATCCGGACCCTGGACCGCAATCTTGCCGAGCGTCGAGACGTCGACGATGCCGGCGGCCGAGCGGGTCGCCTTCGTTTCGCGGATATAGGCCTGTTCGACCGTCTCGCCCGGCGCGCCGTAGATCGCGGGGCGGTGCCAAAGGCCGGCGGGATACATCTTCGCTCCCTGCTCGACATGCCAGTCGTGCATCGGCGTCAGCCGGTCGGGGCGCAGATCGCCGATGCGCTCGGCCGCGATCGTTCCGATCGAGACAGGAGAGAACGGCGCGCGGAAGCGGGTGGTGCCGACCTCCGGGATCGGTTTGCCGCTGGCCTCGGCCATGATGGCGAGGCCGGGCACGTTCGACGTCTTGCCCTGGTCGGTCGCCATGCCGAGCGTCGTGTAACGCTTCAGATGCTCGACCGAGACGAAGCCTTCGCGGTGGGCGAGCCGCACGTCGTCGGCAGTGACGTCGTGCTGGAAGTCGACGAAGGCCTTGCCGCCGGCCCTGATCTCGAACACGGGAGCGGGCGCGATGTCCAAGCCAAGGCCGCCGGAGAAATCGCCGGCCGCAGTGCCGACGGCCACCCAGTCCTGCGCCGGCTTCGGCGGCAGGAAGGCCTGCAGACGCTCGTTCCATTCCGCCTTGCCGGCACCCGCCTGGCTGGCGAGATGGATCGCCGGCGACCAGCCGCCGGAGACGATAAGCAGGTCGGCCGAGATCGCACGCGGATCGCCCGAAAGCGTTCCGCTCGTCGCGTCGAATTTCTGAACCTTGAAGCCTGTCAGGCCCTTGCGGCCCTCGGTGGCCACAACGGCGTGTCCGGCGAGCAGCTCGCCGCCGCATTCGGACGCCAGCCGCCGTGCATCCTCGGAGATCGCACGCACGTCGACGATGGCGACGATCGCCGCGCCCGCCTCGCGCAGCAGCGCGGCATTGGCATAGGCGCTGTCATTGTTTGCGAAGACGGCGATCCGTTCGCCGGGCAGGACGCCGAAATCGGACGCATAGCGCGCGGCGGCCGAGGCCAGCATGACGCCCGGTCGGTCGTTGCCCGGAAAGACGATCGGCCGCTCGAAGGCGCCGGTGGCAAGCACCACCTGTCTTGCGCGGATCACCCAGTGGCGCTGGCGCGGCTCGCCCTTCGCCGGCTCGCGCTTGTGATCGGCGACGCGCTCGGTCGCGGCGATCGTGTTGCCGTCGTAGTAGCCCCAGGCGGTGGTGCGCGGCAGCAGGCGGACATTGGGCAGTTCGCGCAGGCCCGAAACGGTTTCCTCGACCCAGTGCGCGGCAGCCGCACCCTCGATCCGTCCGCCCGACCAGCGACCAGACCCGCCCAGCAACGGATCCATCTCGAGCAGGATGACGCGACCGCCGTCGCCGGCGGCCTCGCGCGCAGCCTTCAGGCCTGCCGGGCCGGAGCCGACGACCAGCACCTCGCAGAAGGCGTTCATGCGCTCGTAGCGGGCGGTGTCCTTCGCCGTTCCGGCGCGGCCGAGGCCGGCGGCGCGGCGGATGAAGGGCTCGCAGAACATCCAGAAGCGGGTGCCCTTCAGCGGACCGACGACCGGGCCCATGAAGGTCTTGTAGTAGAAGCCGGCGGAAAGCAGCTTGCCGCCCAGCTGATTGACCGCGCCGACGTCGACCGACAGCGACGGGAAGCGGTTCTGCGAGACGGCTTCGAGGCCGTCGTAGATCTCGATCTGGGTCGCCGGCAGGTTCGGCTCGCGGATGTCGCCGCGGACCAGCGTCACCAGCGCGTTGGGCTCGTCCACGCCGGCGGTCAGGAGCCCGCGCGGGCGATGGTACTTGAACGAGCGGCCGAACAGCGTGACGCCGTTCGCCATCAGGGCGGAGGCGAGCGTCTCGCCCGGATGGCCGCTGAATATCCTGCCGTCGAACGAGAAGCGGATGGAACGCGAGCGGTCGACGCGGCCCGGCGCGTTGGCGCGGCGCGGGCTCATGTGGATGCTCCCGGCTTGCGGCGGCTCGACGGCTTGTGCCCGGCATGCGGCCGCGCGAACTCGACCGAGGAGATTGCGTGCGTCAGCGTCGAGCGCACCAGCTTCAGGTGCGCCCGGCAGCCGCCGGAATGCTGCCAGTATTCGGCGTGGTCGGCCAGCGTGTTCACCCGGTCATAGGTGTAGGCGTTCCACTCCGCCTGGTCGGTCGAGTGGAGATCTGGGCGCGCACGGTTGGCGTCCCCCTGGTAGGTGAACTCGATGACATCGCGCGGACCGCAATAGGGACAGGTGATCAGCATCAGCGGGACATCTCAGTGCAGCCTCGGCGTCGAGCCCTGGCCCTTCTCGTCTATGACGAGGCCGCGGTGGAAGCGGTCGAGCGTGAAGGCGGCGTTGTAGGGGTGCGGTTCGTCGCGGGCGATGGTCCAGGCGAAGCACCAGCCCGACGCGGGCGTCGCCTTGAAGCCGCCGTAGCACCAGCCGGCGTTCAGATACATGCCGGGCAGGGGGCCGGCGGTGATGATCGGCGAGCCGTCCATCGACATGTCCATGATGCCGCCCCAGGAGCGCAGCAGCCGCACGCGCGACAGGCCGGGGAACATGGCCGCCAGCTCGCTCATCACGTCCTCGACGATCGGCAGATTGCCGCGCTGCGCATAGGTGTTGTAGCCGTCGATGTCGCCGCCGAAGACCATGCCGCCCTTGTCGGACTGGGTGACGTAGAGGTGGCCGGCGCCGAAGGTGACGACCGTGTCCATGAACGGCTTCAATCCCTCCGAAACAAAGGCCTGCAGCACATGGCTCTCGATCGGCAGGCGGTCGATGCCGGCCATCTTCATCAACTGCCCGGTGTGGCCGGCGACGGCGACGGCCACTTTCTTCGCGCGGATCTCGCCGCGCGTCGTCGTTACGCCCGCGATCCTGTCACCGTCGCGCAGGAAGCCGGTCACCTCGCAGTTCTCCAGAAGGTCGACGCCGCGCCGGTCGGCGCCGCGGGCATAGCCCCAGGCGACGGCGTCGTGGCGGGCCGTGCCGGCGCGGCGCTGTATCATGCCGCCATAGACCGGGAAGCGGCCCCCGATGTTAAGGTCGAGGGCGGGCAGGAAAGCCTTGATCTGTTGCGGCGTCATCAGTTCCGCGTCGATGCCGACATGGCGCATCGCGTTGCCGCGGCGGGCGAAATCATCGAGCTGCGACGTCGAGTTGGCGAGGTTAAGACAACCGCGCTGCGAGAACATGACGTTGTAGTTGAGATCGTGGGACAGATTCTCCCACAGCTTCATCGAGTGCTCGTAGAAGTGCTGATTCTGCGGCAGAAGATAGTTGGAACGGATCATGGTCGTGTTGCGGCCGATATTGCCCTGACCAAGCCAGCCGCGCTCCACAACCGCGACATTGGTGATGCCGTGCTCCTTGGCGAGATAGTAGGCCGTCGAGAGCCCGTGCCCGCCGCCGCCGACGATCACGACATCGTATTCGGGCTTGGGGTCGGGTTTGCGCCACGCGGGTTTCCAGTCCGGAGTCGCCGAGAAGGCGTTCCGCAACAGGGAAAAGACCGAATATTCCGCCATGAGCGCCAGTGCCTCGCCGGTAGTCGTGTCGAGAGTATAGAGCGGCCGATGTGGCGAAGGCGAGGAATGCGCCATGGCTTTTCGAAAGGCCGACCCGCGCCTTGCCGGAGGGGTTGGCCGCCTTGCCGCGACCGGCCGGCGCAATTATGGATGGACCGGACGAATCCGGCGGCGTGAACGCGTTTGAACAATCATCCTCTCGACAGACTCGCGGCCTTTCTCATCGCGCTGCTGACCCTCACGGTTCTCGCGATGGCGCCGGTCGTCGCGCAGGAGGCGGTGCCGGAGATCGTCGCCTCCCAGCAGAAGGTGATCGCCGATCTCGGCGCCAAGGCCGACGAGATCGAAAAGCGTATCGAGGCGAACGCGGACGATGACGGCCGGCTCGCCGACCTGCGCGTCGAACTGGACGTGCTCGCCAAGGACCTGCTCAAGGCGGGCGTCGCCTTCCGACCCCGGCTGACCGAGATCAATACGCGTCTGGAATCGCTCGGCTCTCCCCCGGGCGAAGGCCAGCCGCCCGAAGCGGAGCTGCTGGCGAAGGAGCGGCAGGCACTGCTCAGCGAAAAGAGCCAGATCAATGTGCTCCTCGGCGAGGCGGAAACGATCTCGCTGCGCGTCAACCGGCTGATCGCCGAGATCGCGCAGATGCGCCGGGATCTGTTCGCCAACACGCTGTCGAAGCGCTACGAGATAGACTACGCGCTGCTCGGCCAGGTCGTCGCCGACCTGACCGACGAGCTCGCCAGGCTCTATTCGACGGTTGCGGCCTGGCTGAAATTCGTCGTCCAGTACAAGCTGTCGTCGGTGCTAACGGCCGCATTTTTCGCCGTTGCGGGCGCCGCGGTGCTGATGATCGGCGGTCGCCGGCTGTTCGCGGGACTGCTCAACGCGGACGCGAGCGATCCCGATCCGCCCTATATCAGCCGTCTCTCTGTGGCATTCTGGTCGACGTTGCTGCGCTCAGCGTCGGTCACCGTCTTCTTCGCCAGTACCTGGTTCTTCTTCGACTACTTCGACGTCCTGCGCGGCGACATCGGCGCGATGCTGATGGCGGCGTTCACAGTCGTCGTGCTCGTCCTCTTCGTCCACCGCCTGGCGCATGCCGTCCTGTCGCCGAAATTGCCGACGTGGCGCTTGCTCGAGATCGAACCGCGGCCCGCAAGGCTGCTGGTCTGGCTGATCACCGCCATGGCGGTCGCGACCGGTGTGGACTATCTTCTCGGAGAGGTTTTCCGGATACGCGGGGCGCCGCTGGCGCTGACCGTAGGCGAGTCGCTCGCCGCTTCGGTCATCGTCGGCATCTTGATGATCCTGATTGCCTCGGTGAAGCCCTTCGCGGGCGACGACGGGCGACACCGGCCCTGGCCAACGCTCCTGCGCATCGCGTTCTACCTGGTCGGTGGGCTCACCGTCCTGATGGCGCTGCTCGGCTATATCGGCCTGGCCAAATACGTCTCGCAGCAGATCGTCATCACCGGAGCGACGCTGGCGCTGATGTATATCGGCGTGCTCAGCGGTCGTGCGGTTGCCGAAGAAGGTGCGTTCGCCGGAACGGCGCTCGGGCGACGGCTGGGGGAACGGTTCCGAATCGACGAGGCGACATTCGATCAACTGGGTCTCGCCACCAGTATCCTGATCAATATTCTCGTTCTGTTCGTCGGCGTACCGATGATCCTTCTCCACCTCGGTTTCCAGTGGGGCGACATCCGGGCTTGGGCCTACTCGATCGCGACAGAGATCCGCGTCGGCACGGTCTCCTTCTCGCTGATCGGCATCGTCACCGGCATTGCGGTGTTCGCCATCGGCTTCTTCGCCACGCGCTGGTTCCAGGGATGGCTCGACGATTCGGTCATGACGCGCGGCCGCGTCGACGCCGGCGTGCGCAATTCGATCCGCACCGCCGTCGGCTATGCCGGCGTGGGTCTGGCCGGCCTGATCGGCATTTCGGCGGCGGGCATCGATCTGTCCAACCTGGCGCTGATCGCCGGCGCGTTGTCCCTCGGCATCGGCTTCGGCCTGCAGAACGTGGTCTCAAACTTCGTCTCGGGTCTGATCCTGCTGGCGGAGCGGCCGTTCAAGGTGGGCGACTGGATAGTCGCCGGCGCCGTCCAGGGCACCGTCAAGAAGATCAGCGTCCGCGCGACCGAGATCGAGACATTCCAGCGCCAGACGGTGATCATGCCCAATTCGGAGCTGATCAACGCCGCGGTCGGCAACTGGACGCATAGGAACAAGCTCGGCCGAATAGAGATCCCGGTCGGAGTCGCATACGGATCGGATGCCAGGAAGGTCCATGCCCTCCTTATGGAGATCGCCTCGGCTCACCCCATGGTTCTGAAGAATCCGGAGCCCTCCGTCGCGTTCATCCGCTTCGGGGATTCCTCGCTCGATTTCGAGATAAGGGTGTTCCTGTCGGATGTGCTGAACGGCGTTAAGGTGCAAAACGACATCCGCTTCACCATTCTCGAAGCGTTCGCGCAGCGCTCGATCGAGATCCCGTATCCGCATCGCACGCTGATCATCGGTCAGGACGACCTGGCGCGCGCGACCGACACGTCAGCCGCTCAGGCGGCGGGCTCCGAAACGGGGACGGCCGTCGCGGATGTCGCGGCGAAACCCGCCGCGCGGCGCCGCCGCGCACGGCCAAGCCCCGATATCGACCCCGACGCCGACGATGAAAGCTGAACGCCTTGTTCAGTTGCCGTTCAGGCGGGATTGCATATAAGCTCCCTCGCGAAGGGCGATCTCGTCCTCGCATTGGACAGAAGGCGGTGGAAACACCGGTTCAGGCGATGAAGAAGTTTCTGGTGACGGCCGCGGCTCTGCTTGCGCTGACTTCGCAGGGGAATGCCGCGAGCATCGTCAACAATGACAGCGAAGCGCGCACGGTCATCGTGACCGAGGGCAGCAGCCAGCAGGAGCTGTCGCTGGCCAGCGGCGAACGCGCCGAGTTCTGCCCGAGCGGTTGCTTCGTCTCACTTTCCGGCGAGCGCGAGACTCTGCTCGGCACCGAGCAGGTGGAAATCACAGGCGGCAAGATGCGGCTGCGCTGAGCATCTGGAAGGACTGATCTTGCGAGGCCGGGCGATTGCCCGGCTTTGATGTTTTCCGGCAACCCTTAATTAAGCCTGACAGTCGATTCCGGCCGAAGCCGGCCTTTCCGGGCCGACCGGATTCAGCTTTCCGTAGCCTGCCATGACTAGTGTTCGGCCCAGCGCTCCGAGGAAGATGCGCGGGCAATGAGGCAGGATAGCTCAAACATGGACGCCAGGACGGAGAACGTCGCCATCCCGCTTGCCGTCGATCTGGACGGGACGCTGATTGCGACCGACCTGTTGTGGGAAGGCCTGTTCCTTCTGATCCGCCGGAATCCGCTGTATCTCTTCGCCGCCTTCTATTGGGCGGCTTCGGGCGGGCCGGGGCGGCTCAAATGCGAAATCGCCGAGCGGATCGACATCGATCCCTCCACTCTGCCGTACCGGCCCGAAGTCCTTGCCCGTCTGCGCGAGGAACACGCGGCCGGCCGCCGCCTGGTGCTTGCCACCGGTACCCCGCGCAAATTCGCCGAAGCGATCGCCAATCATCTGGAACTGTTCGACCTGGTGCTCGCCACCGACCGGCTCGGAAATCTCACCTCGAAGCGAAAGTACGCCGCGCTCGAGGTTGCCTTCGGCGACGGCGGCTTCGACTACGCCGGCAACAGCCGGCACGACCTCGCAGTGTTCGACAAGGCGCGGGCCGCGTGGATCGTAGCGCCTGACCGCGCGGCGGCGCGATGGCACAGGCGCCATGGCGGCGAACTGATCGAGACGCCGAAGCCGACCACAAAGACGCTGGTCAAGATGCTGCGTGCTCACCAGTGGCTGAAGAACGTGCTGATCGCAGTTCCGATGGTGCTCAGCCACGAATATTTCAATCCACAGATGCTGCTCGCCTGCGCGATCGCCTTCGTCTCGTTCTCGGCCGCCGCGTCGGCGATCTATATCGTCAACGACTTCTTCGACCTGGCGCTCGACCGCCGCCACGCGACGAAGCGCAATCGGCCTTTCGCCAGCGGACTCCTGTCCATGCCGTTCGGCATGGCCTGCGCGGCGGTTCTCCTGGTGATCAGCTTCGGCGCGGCGATGTTCCTGCCATGGGAGTTCGGCGCCGTGCTCGGCGCCTATCTGGTCGCGACGACCGCCTATTCGCTCTCGCTCAAGCGCATGCTCCTGATCGACGTGATGACGCTCGCAGGTCTCTATACAATGCGCATCCTGGCGGGAGCTGCCGCTACCGGAACCGACGTTTCGTTCTGGCTGCTCGCCTTTTCGATCTTCTTCTTTCTCTCGCTCGCGCTGGTGAAACGCTACGTTGAACTGCGCACCACGATGATCAAGGTCGGCGAGCGCATCGCGGGGCGCGGCTACCGCGCCGAGGACCAGGAGATCATCGCCCAGGCCGGCATGGCGTCCGCCTTTGCCTCCGCCCTGGTGCTGGCGCTCTACATCGACAGCGACGTCATCAAGGAGCAATACGCGCAGCCGGCGCTGGTCTGGCCGCTGGCGCCGATCGTCCTCTACATGACGATGCGAATCTGGATCCTGGCGCGCCGGGACGAGATGCACGACGATCCCATCGTGTTCATCATCCGCGACTGGCGCAGCCAGCTCGTGGCGGCCTTCGGCGCTCTGCTTCTGTTCGGTGCGGTGCTTATCAAGTGAGCGTGCGGCACCAATCCTTCGGCCGCGTCTTTCCGGCCGCGACCGCGCTGATGGAGCCGGGCGAGGCGGCCCGCCGCCTGAGAGAAGGCCGGCAGAAGGGCGGCGCGATGCTGGCCGTCGGCAACATGCGCTCCTATGGCGACAGCTGCCTCAACTCTGCGGGAACGATCGTCGACATGCGATCGATGAACCGTATCATTGCCTTCGATCCGGAGAGTGGGGTCCTGGAGGCGGAGGCGGGCGTTTTGCTGCCGGAGATCATCGCCGCCGGCGCGCCGCACGGCTTCTTCCCGCCGGTGGTGCCGGGAACGCAATTCATCACGCTCGGCGGCGCTATCGCCAACGACGTGCACGGCAAGAACCACCACCGGCGCGGTACCTTCGGACGGCACGTGCTCTGGCTCGACCTGATGCGTTCGGACGGGCAGCTCCATCGCTGCGGTCCGGGGGAAAACCCGGCCCTCTTCGGCGCTACGGTGGGCGGCATGGGTCTGACCGGCATGATCCTGCGCGCCGCCGTCCGGCTGATGCAGGTCCCGTCGCTCGATGTCGCCGAAAAGATCCAGCCGTTCGGCAATCTGGACGAATTCTTCGCGATGGCCGAGGCGGCCGATGCGCAGAACGAGTATGCCGTCGCCTGGATCGACCAGCTGGCGGGCGGGAGAGGGTTGGGCCGGGGGCTGCTGCTGACAGGCAATCACGCGGAAGACGGTTCGCGCCAGGCGCTGCCGCTGGGCGGCAGGCTCGCGGTGCCGTTCCAGCCGCCGATCAACATGCTCAACCGGCCGTTCCTCAAGGCGTTCAACACCGCCTACCGGCTCGCGAAGGGCCGCCCCAGGGGCGTGGCGGTGTCCGGCTATCAGGGCTTTTTCTTCCCGCTCGACGGGGTGCGCGACTGGAACCGCCTCTACGGTCCGCGTGGCCTGTTCCAGCACCAGAGTATCGTGCCGGCCGCAACCGCGCGCGAGGCGATCCCGGCGCTGTTCGAGGCCGCCCGCAAGGCCGGGCAAGGCTCGTTCCTGACCGTGCTCAAGCGCTTCGGCGACCTGCCGTCGCCCGGCATCCTGTCGTTCCCGCGTCCTGGCTACACCCTGACGCTCGATTTCCCCAACCGGGGGCCTTCGACCCGCGCGCTGCTCGACGCGCTCGACCGCATCACGATCGGGGCCGGCGGCGCGGTCAACCCGTACAAGGATGCGCGGATGGCGCCGGAAACCTTCGCCGCCTCGTTCCCGCGCTGGCGAGAGGTAGAGGCATTGCGTGACCCGGTCTTCGGCTCGGATTTCTGGCGCCGCACGGCGACCGCCCTGTCCGCACCCGGTACGGGCTTTGCATCGGCAGCCGAGTAGGCACCGCGGGCTCCGGATCTGTGCCGTAACGGGACGACGTTAGTCTTCCTGGCTGATCGATAAAATTTGAAAGACCCGTTCACCAGTTCGTTTCCATCTGTCTGGTAAGACCGGCGCGAGGACGAGGAAAACGCATGAAATACCTAGGCTTCATCCTGTTTACGGTGATGACCAACGCGGCGGCGCAGCTCATGCTCAAGCAGGGCATGATGTCGCTGGGCGACATTTCCTTCGCCGGCGCTAATCCGGTGATCAAGATCCTGCAGATCGTGTTCAGTCCCTGGGTCTTTTTCGGCCTCTGCACCTTCGTCATCTCGATGGCCTCGCATCTCTATGTGCTGTCGAAAGTAGAGCTTTCCTTCGCCTATCCGTTCCTCAGCCTGGCCTATGTCGCCGTCGCCGTGTTTGCCTATTTCGTCTTCCGCGAGGATCTGAACGGCTACCGCATCGCCGGCATCGCGGCGATCTGCGTCGGCACGATCCTGATCGCGCAGGGCGGCAGCGGCCACGCCGAGCCCTCCGATCGTTCGAACCCCAAGTCTGTCCAGACCAGCGAGCTTGCCCAATGAGACACATCATTTTCGGCGGCGACGGATTCGTCGGCCGCCATCTTGCACCGAAGCTCGTCGCCGACGGCGAAGACGTGATCGTCGCCGATGTCGTCAAGAGCGATCTGCCGCATTACGCCAAGGCCCGCTTCGTGCGCTGCGACGTGACCGATCCCGAACAGGTGAAAGCGGTCGGTATCAGGCCCGACGACATGGTCTACAACCTGTCGGCCAAGATGCTGTCGCCGATCCAGGTCAGGGCGAAGCGTCACGACTTCTTCTGGCCGGTCAATTTCCACGGCACGGAAAACATCATTCACGCGATGGCGCGCGCCGATGCGCAGAGACTGGTGCATTTCACCACCGACATGATCTACGGTCATACCGTCTTCCATCCGATGACGGAGGACCATCCGGTCGCCCCGCTCGGCGAGTACGGTCTGTCGAAGCTGAAGACCGAGGAGCTCGCCGCCGACTGGCGGGCGCAGGGCATGAACATCTCGCTGTTCCGCCCGCGGCTGATCATCGGTCCCGGCCGCCTCGGCATCCTGGAAAAGCTGTTCAAGCTGATCGACATGAACCTGCCGGTGCCGATGATCGGATCGGGGAAGAACCCCTATCAGTTCATCTCGGTGTTCGACTGCGCGGAGGCCGCACGGCTCGCCTGGAAGGCCGGTGTTCCCAACGAGGCCTACAATCTCGGCTCGCTCAACCCGCCGTCGGTGCGCAAGCTGCTGGGCGACCTGATCAAGCATGCCGGCTCGAAGTCGATCCTGATCCCGACGCCGGGCTGGGCGGTGAAGCGCACGCTCGACCTGCTCGACTGGATGAACATGCCGATCATGGATCCGGAGCAGTATCTGATCGCCGACGAAGACTGCCTGCTCGACGTGTCGAAAGGCAAGCGCGACCTCGGCTGGGTGCCGCAATACCGCGACGAGGACATGCTGATCGCGGCCTATCGCGAATACAGGGCCAAGAAGGACGGCAAGGCCGTCGCCGCCGCGCACTCCGTGCCGGCCGAGTGATTTCAGGAAAGAGGCGGACCATGACCGTGATGACCAAGCCGGACACCACCACCCAGCGCACCCTCGTCGATGCGCCGACGCTGACCCCGAACGCCACCCGCAAGCCGAAGCTGATCTCGGTCGAGGAGGCGAAGGGCATGGACGTGGTCCGCATGACGGACCTGTTCAAGGCCCACCAGAATCCGGGCCAACTCCATTTCATGAAACTGCTCGGCTTCCACAAGATCAAGGTCGAGCGCGCCGAGGGCATGTATTATATCGACCAGAACGGCCGGAAGATCCTCGATTTCTTCGGCGGCTTCGGTTCGCTGGCCTTCGGCCACAACCATCCGCGCCTGCTGGAGGCGCGCAAGAAGTTCCAGGACGAGAAGCGGCACGAGATCGCGATCGCTTTCATGTCGCAATACCAGGCGGCCTTCGCGCACAATCTCGCCGCCTGCTCGCCGGGCGACCTCGACATGGTGTTCCTGGGCTCGTCGGGTTCCGAGGCGATGGAAGCGGCGGTGAAGATCGCCGAGCGCGCGGCCGGCCCGAAGCGGCCGAAGATCGTCTATGCCGAGAATTCATTCCATGGAAAGACCAAGGGCGTGCTGTCGATCACCGACGGCCAGCTCTATCGCGGCGAATTCAAGCTCACCGGCAACACGGTGAAGGTGCCGTTCGGCGACATCGACGCGATCGAGAACGCCTTCAAGTCGGATCCGGAAATCGGCGTCATCGTTCTGGAGACGATCCAGGGCGGCGGCGGCATCATCCAGGCGGCACCCGAATTCTGGACGAAGCTGCGCGCGCTGTGCGACCAGTACGGCGTCATCTGGGTGGCCGACGAGGTCCAGTGCGGCTATGGGCGCACCGGCAAGTTCTACGCCTTCGAGCACTACAACGTGGTTCCCGATGTGACGGCGCTGGCCAAGTCGCTCGGCGGCGGCAAGACGGCGATGGGCGCGATGATCGCCAAGCGCGATATCTTCATGAAGGCCTACGGCACGCCCAAGACGGCGATGATCCATGCGCCCGCCACCTTCGGCGGCATGGGCGAGGCTTGCGCCACCTCGATCGAGGCGCTGAACGTGCTCTATGACGAAGGCCTGATCGACAACGCGGCGGATGTCGGCGACTACCTGCTCGACCGCCTCAACGGACTGAAGGCCAAGTATCCGCAGATCATCAAGGATGTGCGCGGCCGCGGCCTGATGATCGGGTTGGAGTTCCACGACTTCTCGCAGACGCTGCCAATGGTGCTGCGGCCGGTGGTGGCGATGCTCGACGACAAGCTGAAAGGCTCGCTGTCGGGTTTCGTGGGCGCTCTCCTGCTGCGCGACTACAACTGCCTGGTCGCCTTCACTGAGTACAACCGCAACGTCATCCGGCTGGAGCCGCCGCTGATCTGCACGCGCGAAAACGTCGACACCTTCGTCAATGCGCTCGACAGTCTGCTCGGCCGCGGAATCGTGTCGATCGTCAAGGATTTCGTGAAGAGCCAGGTGACCTGACCGGGGGATGGTCGGTCGCAGGTCGGGGCAAGGGGACAAGGCCATGCAGGGGGCGCAGCAGGCATCGTTGATCGGCTGGGTGTTGCAGACGGATATCGGCGGAACCGTCGTTCGGACGGTTTCGCGGCGGAGCCTGCTCGACCGGATCGCCGCACTGTTCATGCTGCTGTCGATCGCCGCGATCGCCGCATACGCGACCTTCAAGCCGGACTACAACTGGGACATGGTCGCGTATATCGCGACCGCGCTGGAGGATCGCGTCGAGGATCCGGTCGTCCTGCACCGGGAAACCTGGGCGCAGATCGACGCCGGCGCCTCGGCAGCACAGCAGTTCAAGCTGAAGCAGTCGAACCCCTACAATCTGCACCAGTGGGAGAACCCGGCCGACTTCCAGTCGCAGCTCTCCATGTACCGGGTCAAGGTCGGCTATATCTGGCTGCTGCGCACGCTCGAGCCGGTGGCCGGCCTGGTGAACGCCTCGATCCTGCTCAGCGTCGTGCCGGCAGTCGCCTTCGGCCTGCTCGCCCTCTGGTGGTTGCGGCGGGAGGACGCACTGCAGGCGGCTTTCGTGCTGGTGCCGGTGCTGCTGATCGCCGACTATTCGCGCATGACGACGGCAGTGACGCCAGACATGCTCCTGGCGCTGATCTCGCTTGCCGCGCTCTACAGCCTCCTGCGCGGCCGCGACGTCCTTGCCGGGGCGCTACTGTTCGCTTCGGTCTTCATTCGGCCGGACAACATCATCCTGATCTTCGCGCTGTTGATCGCGGCCGTGCTGTTCTCCTGGCGCTGGCTGCCGATGGCGGTGACGTTCGTCGCCTCCCTCATCGCCATCAGCGTGATCTCGAAGCTCGGCGACCATCCCGGCTGGTGGGCACATTTCTATTTCTCCTGCGTCCAGATCCAGAATTCGATGGCCGGCTTCGACCCCGACTTCTCGCTCGTCGCCTTCGTCAAGGGCTATGCGCGCGGCGTGGTCGTGTCGCTCCAGAACAACGACTGGCCGGCATTGCTGGCGCTGCTCACCGCCGCCTGGGCGCTGCTCGCCAAATACGGCATGATGCGCGAGGGTCGGGCCAATGCACTCGCCTTCGCGCTCGCCATCGGCACGCTCGGCAAGTTCGCCTCTTTCCCGCTGCCCGACGACCGCTTCTACTTCGTCTTCATCTCCGGCATGGCGATCGTGCTCGCCGCCGCATGGAAGCCGCGGTTCGGGGCGCGAGGCTAACTCCGTTCAGATGGCGTCGGCGAGTGCGACGCCCACTGCGGCGGAGGCCGCCGCGACTGTCAGAGCGAGCGACAGTCGGCTCTTGGGCCGGCTGGCGTCGATGGTGAACAGGTTGAGCGGGAAGAGGTGACGGTGCGGCGCCACCTGGCTGTCGACCCGCGGCGCCTGCATGAAGCATTCCTCATCGAACCAGGCCCAGTCGTCTGCCCAGGTCCAGCAGCCGTGCCTCTTGTAAACGTCGGCGACCTGGTCGGCAAAGGCCTTGTCGGTCGGAAGGCGGACGTAGCCGCCGGGTGCGGTCTCGAAATAGCGCATCGCCAGTGGCAAGGCGCGCTCGGTGCAGTAGTTGGACATCCACAGGCGAAAATCGATCTCGGCGCGCAGGCCGTCGAGAATGCGGAACAGCTGAACATGCTCCTCGTGTCCGTACTCTCCCCAGGGATTGTGCGTAAAGACATTCATGCCGGGCCGAAGGCGCGAGCGGAGAACGTCGCGGATCCGGGAGAAGTTCGTTTCGTAAGCCCGCGCGACGGCCTCGTCGGCGATTGTTTCGGGACGTCCCGCGCCGACCATGCGCATCGAGCGGCGCGTCATGTGTGTCAGTGCCCGCCGGTTCGCCTCGATGCCAAAGGCGAGCCCGTGGTCGCTCAGTGTGGGATTGGACCAGTCTGCGCAGCCGTGGGCACCGGATTCCGCGATGTCGAGCAATGTCACGCCGGTGCGGGGATAGTCCGCAATGGCTTGCCGCCGGCATTCGCCGAGGCCTGGCTGAGCCCAGAAGTCGCCATAGACGACAATGACCTCGTCAACGCACTTCAAAATCGAGTTGAACCAAAGCAGCTCATCGTCAGGGTGAGCTCCGACGATCACCGAATTCTTCAGGAAGTCGTTCTGCATTTCCATCCGTCTCCCCCCTCTGCGTTTCAGCTCGCGGTGCGCGCGGGGCGCGCCTGGCGCAACCGCTTCAATTGCTCGCGCGCTTCGAAGGCGGCCTGGGCGAGCCGTCCACGCCAGGTCGGCAGGCGACGCAGCTCGAACATCGCCGTGGGCCGGGTGCCGAAATCAGACTTGAACGGCTCGTCGCCGATGGTGAAGTCGAAGACCTTGCCGCCGGCAGCGATCCAGTCCGCGATCATGCCGTCGTAGAGAATGAGGCCCGGTGAATGGCGGCCATGATTTTCATAGTCGCAGGCAATCAGCAGATAGTGGAAACGGCCAACATGGGTCACGCCGAAGACATGACCAATATCCCCGCCATCGAACGACAAGGCATAGGTGCGCGCGAAGCCGTTGCGAGCGCCCTCGACGGCGACCTCGGCGTAGAAGTCGCGGACGCGGTCGTCCTGAATGAGATCTCCCTCGAAGCGGCCCGCCCGGCCAGTCTGGATCGAGGCGATTGCCCTGCGGATTTCCGCATCGTCGACGAGCAGCCGAAGTGCAGCGCCTGCGGATTTGAAGAAGCGCTTCTTCTTCTTGTCGAGATAGCGAGCGAAACTCACATCGAGCGCGGCGGCGCGCCAATCTTCGAGGGACGCCGGCAGCTCCGCTGCGTGAGCCGAGAAATCGAGCCTGCGCGGCGCGACGTCGAGAAGGGCCGTCCATATCTGAACGACTTCCTCACGGACCGGGCGGATCCGCAGAATGTCGTGAGCGGGCAGTGATGCCGCAATGCGTCCGCGCAGCCCCGCATCCGGAAGAAATCCCGATCGAACGACCGGCGCCGCGTAGTCGCTGACGCCAAGGTCGTGGGATTCGAGCAGCGTCACGCCCGACTTGCTGCGCCTGATGAGCGGCAGGACCGCCTGGAGGCGACCGTCACCGTCCCGGACCGCGATGATGACCGGGGATGCGCCACGTGCCGGAGCGAGCCGGCCGAAGAATGCCTGGAGCCAGATGGGATGCGCGAAGGCGCTGGCCGAGGAGTCGGCGAAGAGCTCGGCATAGTCGTCTGCGAGGAGTGCAAGATCGGTCTCGACGGTGACGCTCAGTGGCGGCATGCCCGACGATGGCGATCCGTGGAGGTGTGCTGCAATCGTATGAGACATGCCTGCAATCTACTGCAGTATTGACCCTGAAAAGTTAACCGGCCGGGTAAACCCCGCGTTAGGCTTAACGGCGGGCCCAAACACCGGGCTCGCGATGTCGCAGGCTGGATCGCCATCGCGCGGAGAGGCTTTCGGCAGGAAGCGACAAGGCTTGCGCGGCCGTCTTTTCGGGCAAGGTCGCGCGGCCTTCCGGCGATGTCGCAAACAGGCTGCACTCCCGCCGAACCCGTCTATAGTCTGCGCCGAATTCTCGTTCCGGAGCAGCAATCCCATGGCAGGGTTTCCGACCAAGGCTAAGGTCGTCATCATCGGTCTCGGCGGCATCGTCGGCGCGTCGGTCGCACATCATCTGATCGAGCGCGGCTGGGACGACATCGTCGGCATCGACAAGTCCGGCATCCCGACCGACATCGGCTCGACGGCGCACGCGTCCGACTTCTGCTACATGACCAGCCACGACTTCCTGTCGTGCTGGACCTCGCTCTATTCGATCGATTTCTACGAGAAGCTCGGCCACTACGAGCGGATTGGCGGACTGGAGGTGGCGCGCGTCGGCGACGATGCGCGCATGGACGAGATCAAGCGCAAGATCGCCTCTGCCAAGGCCTTCGGCACGCGGGCGCGGCTGGTCGAGCCTGCCGAGATCAAGCAGAAATTCCCGCTGATCGAGGAATCGGTCGTCCAGGGCGGCCTGTGGGACCCAGATGCCGGCCTCGTCATCCCGCGTTCGCAGACGGTGGCGCACAAGCTCGTCGACATGGGCGAGAAGGCGGGCAAGCTGAAAGCCTTCGCCAACACGCCGGCGAAATCGCTGGTGATCGAGGGCGGGCGCATCAAGGGCGTCGTCACCGAGCGCGGCACGATCATGGCCGACTACGTCATCGTCTGCGCCGGCCTGTGGGGCCGGCTGATCGCCGAAATGGCGGGCGAGGACCTGCCGGTCATGCCGATCGACCATCCGCTGACCTTCTTTGGCCCGTTCAACGAGTTCGCCGGCACCGGCAAGGAGATCGGCTATCCGCTGCTGCGCGACCAGGGCAATTCCGCCTATATGCGCGACACCGGCGATCCGGTCACCGCCGAGGGCGGCATGATCGAGTGGGGCTACTACGAGGAGCACGAGCCGCGGCTCGTCCATCCGCGCGAACTGCTGGAGAAGGATCAGGCGCGGCTGTCGCCCTCGCAGCGCGACCTCGACATGGAGCAGATCATCGCGCCGCTGGAGCGCGCCATCGAACTGACGCCGGTCCTGGGCGAACTCGGCTATGACGAGCGCCGCTCGTTCAACGGCCTGCTACAGGTCACGGCCGACGGCGGCCCGTCGATCGGCGAGAGCCAGAAGGTGAGGGGGCTCTGGTATGCCGTCGCCATCTGGGTCAAGGACGCGCCAGGCATGGCCAAGCTCGTCGCCGACTGGATGACGGACGGGCGCACCGAGATCGACCACAACCGGATCGACTATTCGCGCTACTATCCGCACCAGTTGAAGGAAGACTTTATTGCCGGCCGCTGCGGCGAGGCGGCGCAGAAGGTCTACAACCCGGCGGTGCATCCGCGCGAGCCCTATGCGACGGGCCGCAACATCAAGCGCTCGCCCTTCTACGAGCGCGAGAAGGAGCTCGGCGGCTATTTCATGGAACTCGGCGGCTGGGAGCGCGCCCACGGCTACGCCGCCAACGAACACCTGCTCGAGAAATACGGCGACCGCGTACCGGTGCGCGCCAACGAGTGGGACAACCGCCACTTCTGGCGCGTCTCCAACGCCGAGCACCTGGCGATGAGCGAGGATTGCGGCATCGTCAACCTGTCGCATTTCCACATGGTCGACATCGCCGGTCCTGACCATGTCGAGCTGCTCGAATGGCTCTGCGCGGCAAAAATCGGCGGCGACGCCAATATCGGCAAGGGCATCTACACCCACTTCCTCGACGACGAGGGCATGGTGCGCGCCGACTTCACCGTGTTCCGCATGGCCGACCGATGCCGCTTGGTGAACGGCGCCGATGCCGGCCCGCGCGACTTCCACTACATGCGCCGCATCGCCGAGGACCGCGGGCTCGACGTGACGATCACCGATGTTTCGGAGAAATACGTCACCATCGGCATCTGGGGCCCGAACGCGCGGACGACCCTGAAGAAGGTCGTCGAGCATCCCGCCGGGCTCGATCCGGAAAACTTCCCCTTTGCCGCGATCAAGCCGATCAGGATCGGCGGCAGGCAAGTCACCGCCTTCCGCATCTCCTATGTCGGCGAGCAGGGCTGGGAACTTCACATGGCCTACGAGGACGGGCTTGCCGTCTGGGACGCGCTGCGCTCGACCGGCGTGATGGCCTTCGGCGTCGAGACTTATGCGAACTCGCGCCGCATGGAAAAGAGCCTGCGGCTGCAGAATGCGGATCTGCTGACCGAATACAACCTCCTGGAAGCCGATCTTCAGCGCCCGAAGGTCAAGGAGGCGGATTTCCGGGGCAAGGCGAAGCATCTGGAGCATCGCGCCCGGCCGCATCAACCGGCAATCCTGTGCACGCTGACGCTTGAGAAAAACGTCGATTCGAAGGGCGTCGCCCGCTATCCGGTCGGCACCTCGCCGATCCTCGATCCGGCGACCGGCGAGACGCTGGTCGACTCCCTCGGCCGCCGCTCCTTCACCACGTCGATGGCATTCGGCCCGACCATCGGCAAGACGATCATGCTGGCCTACCTGCCGCACGAGAAGGCAGTCTTGGGCAACGATTTCGAGATCGAGTATTTCGGCGAGCGCTATCCGGTGAAGGTCGCCGGTGTCGGCTACGCGCCGCTCTACGATCCGGAAAATGCGAAGCCGCGGAGCTGACGGCCGGCTCCCGCGCTGGCAATGTTCCTCGCGATTTCGTGAACGGCTGACGCCAACGCCGGCTTTTCAGTCGGGTCGATGGGCGTATCATTGATCCATGCGAAGCCTGATTGCCCGATCGGCCCTGCGTTTCGGGGCCGTGCTGGGCCTGACCCTCGCCGCCTGGGGCGCGTCGGCCGATGATCTGGCCGTCGACGTCGAGCTCGTCCTGGCCGTCGACGTGTCGCTCTCCATGTCGCCCGACGAACTCGTCATCCAGCGCGACGGCTATGTCGCGGCGCTGACCGACGGGGCCGTGCTCGCGGCGATCGCCGACGGGGTGCATGGCCGCATTGCGGTCACCTATGTCGAGTGGGCCGGCTCCACCGTGCAGCAGGTGGTGGTGCCGTGGACGCTGATCGCCACCGCCGAGGACGCAAGGGCCTTCGTCGGGAAAATGACCGCGCTGCCGCCGCGCAGCGCCCGGCGCACGTCGATCTCGGGCGCGCTGGAGTTTGCGGGATCGCTGTTCGAGGAGAGCGGCTATCGCGGCGCCAAGCGGGTGATCGACGTGTCCGGCGATGGTCCGAACAACCAGGGCGGCCCGGTGGACCAGGCCCGCGATCGCATCGCCGCCAGGGGGATCACCATCAACGGCCTGCCCCTAATGACCGGCGGCGGCTTCGCCTCCGCCTATGACATCGCCAATCTCGACAGCTACTACGCCGACTGCGTCATCGGCGGGCCGGGGGCCTTCATGATCCCGGTGAACGGCTGGGCGCAGTTTCCCGAGGCGATCCGGCGCAAGCTGGTTCTCGAGCTTGCGGACGCAAGCCATCCGATCCGCGCGGCGCTGGAAGCGCAGTCTCCGCCGGTGGTCAGCGCGGCGGCGACCATCGCCACCGACTGCCAGATCGGCGAGAAAATGTGGAACAACCGCGGCTGGATCGACATCCAGTAGTCGCCGCCTCAGTCCTCCCGCGATTCCGGGCCGCCCGGACGGGGCGCCATGATCATCACCAGCGAACCGAGCAGCGCCGCGACGAGGGAGCCGAGCAGGATGCCGACCTTGACGTCGTCCTGCAGGGTTTCGTTGCCGGCGAAGGCGAGCAGGCCGATAAACAGGCTCATGGTGAAACCGATGCCGCAGAGCAGGGAAACGCCCAAGAGGTGCATCCGCGCGGCATTCGCCGGCATGTCGGCGAAGCCGAGCCTGATCGCCGCGTAGGATGTTCCGAAGACGCCGACGAGCTTGCCGACGACGAGCCCGGCTGCGACGCCGAGCGTCAGCGGGTCCACGAGCGTATCGGACGACATGCCCGTGAAGGACACGCCGGCATTGGCGAAGCCGAAGATCGGCACGATGACGAAGGGCACGACCCCGTGCAGGGCGTGTTCCAGGCGATGCAGCGGCGAATTTTCGGTATCGTGTTCGATGCCAGGCGTGCGCCGGAGCGGGATGGTCATGGCCAGCGCCACGCCGGCCAGCGTCGCGTGCACGCCGGACTGCAGCACCAGTACCCAGAGCACGATTCCGAGCGCGAGATAGGGCAACAGGCTGAGTATCCCCATCCGGTTCATGGCGTAGAGGGCGCCGAGCACGACCAGCGCGCCGACGAGATAGGCCATCTGCAGGTCGGCGGTGTAGAAGATCGCGATGATGACGACGGCACCGAGGTCGTCGATGATCGCCAGCGCCGTCAGGAAGACCTTCATCGAGGCGGGCACACGGTTGCCCAGCAGCGACAGGACGCCGAGCGCGAACGCGATATCGGTGGCGGTGGGGATCGCCCAGCCACGCATCGTCTCGGGGTTTCCCCAGTTGAGACCGGCATAGATCAGCGCCGGCACCGCCATGCCTCCGGCGGCCGCCAGCCCCGGCAGGATGCGCCTCGGCCAGGTCGACAGCTGCCCGTCCAGCACCTCGCGCTTGATCTCCAGCCCGACCAGAAGGAAAAACACCGCCATCAGCGCGTCGTTGATCCAGTGCGACACGCTGAGTGGCCCGACATAGGCCTTCAGCGCGGCGAAATAGGTCGGCGCAAGCGGCGAGTTGGCGACGATCAGCGCCAGCGCGGCCGCGGCCATCAGGACTATGCCGCCCGACGCTTCGCTGTCGAGGAACTCGCGAAAGATGGATTTCTGTCGGGCTTGGGCGGTCACGGTCCGGCCTCCTTGTGGTTGGTCGGCCCGAGGGCCATCATGCGGGCCCGCGTCGTCTCACGCGGAGTATCGCTCCGACATAATGCATGAGGCGCAAAATTCCAGCCGTATCGACGGCCATCCGCAGGTTTGTATGAGGACTTCCTACGCCGCCAGCAATTGCTTGCGGTCGGCGCGTTCCTGCTGGGGCGAGCGGGCATAGAGCTCGCGGTAGCATTTGGAGAAATGCGACGCCGAGACGAAGCCGCAGGCGACGGCCACTTCCACCACCGGCAAAGACGACTGAATGAGCAGGTGCCGGGCCCGGTCGAGCCGGATCTCGAGGTAGTAGCGGGCGGGCGAGCGGCCCATCTCCTGCTGGAACAGGCGCTCGATTTGGCGGCGCGACAGGCCGACATGATCGGCGATCTCGATCAGCGACAGCGGTTCGGAGAGGTTCATCTCCATCAGCTCGATGATCGACAGGACCTTGGTGTTCTGCACGCCGAGCCGGGCGCGCAGCGGCAACCGCTGGCGGTCGGTCGGGCTGCGGACGCGGTCCGTCAGCACCTGTTCGCAGACCCGGTTGACCAGCGTCTCGTCGAAATCGTCGCCGATCAGCTTCAGCATCATGTCCAGCGCGGCGGTGCCGCCGGCGCAGGTGTGGACGTTCTGGTCGACCTCGAAGAGGTCGGCGAAGACGTTCGCCTTGGGGAATGCCTCGGAAAAGCCCGGCAGGTTCTCCCAGTGGATGGCACAGCGCTTGTTCGACAGCAGACCGGCGGAGGCAAGCACATGGGCACCGGTGCACAGGCCGCCGATGGCGACGCCGCGGTTGTATTCCTCCCTCAGCCAGGCGAATACGGAGCGGTTGTGGTATTTTTCGACATTGATGCCGGAGCAGACGATCACCATCGAGGGACGGTCCGGACCGCTCATCTTGCGCCGCTCATCCTCGAGCGAAGCCTGGACCGCGATCTCGACGCCGCAGGAGGCCCTGACCGGCAGTCCGTCGGCACTGGCAAGCCGCCACGAGTAGGCGTCGTAGCCCAGCGTGCGGTTGGCCAGGCGCAGCGGCTCGATCGCCGTCGAAAAGGCGATGAGCGTGAAATTCGGGACGAGAAAGAAGACGATCGAGCGCTTGATAGCTGGCTTGACGGCTGGCTTGACGGTCACGAAACACTCCCGAAACGTGGCTATCGTCAGACGGCTTGCGGTCGTCGCGATTGGAAAAGTGTCATCCCGATCGCGCTGAAATGTCAATGCGATTGCGTCAGCCTCATGTCCAATTGCGACATGCGGTCGATTTGTATGAAAATGAATGCAGTCCGCGAAGCGCGGCCGCGGGCGATGCCGATCGTAAGGGAACGAAGCCGGGGAGGGACGGCTCGCCGCCGCCTACATCACGAGGCCGCCGAGGCGGTTCGCCGCCAGGGCCGCGGTCTGACCAGGCATGGTACGGCCGAGGCGGGCGCGCTCGATGCTGGTGGTGAGGTTGCCGGCGCGGCGGGTGCGGAAGAAGGACGACAGGAACTTCATTTTTTCTCCAAGCAAATCGTGGTTTACTCGGAGCAGCCGGCGCGACGTCTGCGTCAAGCAGCTCTTTTCATGCCGTCTATCTAGGCATTTGCCCGTGTCGCTGCAGCGGGAAAAGCGAACAGCGAGGTCGCAAACACGATACGCGGCGCACAGGCAGGCGGCGAGGTGAAGGTGTAAGCTGTTGAAATTTCGACATCTTGTCGAGCGGTAACGATGCCATGCACCTTGCTCATATGCGTCATGCCGGGCATGCATGGCTCGTGCGCATTGCGACCGGCATTCGGCCAAAGCAAAAGTCCCGCCGCGGGCCGCGTGCGGGACTTTTTGGACGGCCGGATAGCGCCGGCCGGTCGATGCGGCCGCGGCTCAGTACCAGCCGCCGGTCACGACTTTGTTCACCGTGTTATGGCGATAGGCTTCCGGCCAGCCGATGTCCTTCTGGATCTCGAGCGGAAGCGAGCGGACCGAACGCTCGGTCTCCTGGCGCGCGCGGGCGGCCCGGTAGTCGGCGGCGAAGCGGCTCAGTGCAGTCATGATAGACATTTCTAGTCTCCTTGGGTTCGCAGGCGAGGGTCTTGGGAGGGCCTCTCGATTGCGCGCTGTTTAGGCAGTTCTTGTTTCAAAACTATTGCGAGTGGATAACGCACGGTTACCGAAAGGGCAGCTTTCTGTTTCCGTTCGCCGAATTCATAGGCAGTTGCCGTGCTGCAATGCAGCATGGAGCCCGCGCTCGATCATCCCACATTGCGGCCTTTCGGTGGCGTTTCACGATCGGCTGTGAAAATCGCGATCGAAATCGATACCGTCGGGCCAGCCGATGTCCTTTTGCATGCCGCGCGGCAGGTCGGCGATGCGCATCGCGGTGCGGACGTGAAGCCGGCGGGCCCGGTGGGTGGCAACGAACCGGGTGATTGCTCCATAGATCGACATGACTCTTCTCCTTTGCGTGGGCGAAAGGGCGTCTCGTCCTTCCTTGCAGTTGACTATGCGGCAGCCATGGTGTTCAATCAAACGAAATGGACTGATCGTTTGGATCAAGAAATCTGAATTGGAGGCTCGATGAACGCTCCCCTCAATCAACCTTTGCCGCTGCTGGAACTGGACGTCCTGCGCACCTTCGTGGCGATCGCCGAGACCGGCAGCTTCACGCTCGCGGCCAATGCGGTATTTCGCACGCCCTCCGCCGTTTCCATGCAGATCAAGAAGCTGGAGGAGATGCTCGGGCGGGCGCTGTTCACCCGCGACGCGCGTTCGGTATCGCTCACCGCGGACGGCGAGATCCTGATCGGCTATGCGCGCCGGTTGCTCGCCATCAACCGCGAGGCGGTGTCCAAGTTCGTTGTCCCGGATATCCAGGGCGTGGTGCGCCTCGGCTCGCCGGACGACTACGGCGAGCGGGTGCTGCCGGACGTCCTGCGCCGCTTCGCCCAGTCGCATCCGTCGGTCGCGGTCGACGTCGTCATCGACCAGAGCGGCAATCTGCGTCGCCGGCTCGACGACCGCCAGCTCGACATCACGCTGATGACCTGCTCCGGCAAGGTCATCCCCGTCGACGCCGAGATCCTTCTCACCGAGCAGATCGTCTGGGCAGGCGCCAAGGGCGGCTGCGCGCACATGCGCCAGCCACTGCCCGTATCTCTTTGGGAGGAGGGCTGCGCCTGGCGCATCCGGGCTCTCGACGCGCTGAGCGCCAGCGGCCGCGATTATCGGGTCGCCTATATGAGCGCGCACACCTCCGGCCAGCGCTCGGCCATCCTTGCCGACCTGGCCGTCGCGCCGCTGCCGAAGTCGTTCATCGGCGAGGACCTGGTGGCGCTTGGGCCGAAGGACGGGCTGCCCGATCTCGGCAACTACAATCTGGTCATGATCGTTCGCCCCGACGCCAGCGCGCCCGTCAGGGCGGCGGCGGACCATATCCGCGCGACGATGGAAGCGTTCAAGGACAAGGGCCGCTTCGCCATGGCGGCATGAGCGGGAACTTCCCCGCGCGACTCGGGTTGTAGAAACGGCGGCCTTTCCCGGCCGCCGCTTTCGCGCGTCGAGGGTTGGTCATGACCGAGCGTTCCGGATGGAAGATCAGGCCGCTGTTGCCGCGCGCCAACGTCGTCCGCGAGGCATCGTGAAAAATCATGGCAAGGCCCGCCGTCGACGAACTTTTGAAGGAATACCGAGCCAAGCGGGATTTTTCGAAGACCGCCGAGCCCGATGACACGGCACCGCGCAAGCCGGACCGCGAAGGTCTGGCCTTCGTCGTCCAGAAGCACGATGCGACGCGCCTGCACTATGATTTCCGCCTCGAATGGGACGGCGTTCTGAAGAGCTGGGCGGTGACGCGCGGGCCGAGCTACGATCCGGCCGAAAAGCGTCTCGCGGTCCGCACCGAGGATCATCCGCTGGCCTACGGCGCGTTCGAGGGCACCATCCCCGAGGATGAATACGGCGGCGGCACGGTGATGCTGTGGGACCGCGGCACCTGGGAGCCGGTCGGCGATTTCGCCGAGGGGCTGAAGGAGGGCAAGCTCGTCTTCCGCCTCGACGGCGAGCGCCTCAAGGGTGAATGGACTTTGGTCCGCATGAAGCCGCGCGCCAAGGAGAAGCGCGAGAACTGGCTGATGATGAAGCACCGCGAGGACGGTTTTGTCCCGCCGCGCGGCGACGTGCTCAACAAGTTCACCAAGAGCGTCGCGTCCGGCCGCACGATGGCGCAGATCGCGAGGGGCGGACGCTCGCTTGCCAAAAGCGACCTGACGGCGAAGCGTCCGGCCGAAGGGCTGACCGGAAAGGCCGCGAAGTCCATGCCCGAGCGCGTGTCGAAGCCCGGCCGTCGCCTCGCCCTGCCGCGCTGGCGCGAGCCGCAGCTCGCCACGTTGGTCGGCGACGCGCCGGACGGCGGCGAATGGCTGGCCGAGATGAAATATGACGGCTACCGCGCCCTGATCGCGGTCGCCGGCAGCAAGGCCAGGGTGTTCACCCGCAACGGGCTCGACTGGACCGACAAATTCCCCGGCATCGCAGCGGCCGCCGCGGCGCTCGGCGTCGGCTCCGCCCTGATCGACTGCGAGATCGTCGCCTTTGACAAGAACGGCAAGACCGACTTCTCGACGCTGCAAAAGGCGATCAAGGCCGGCGGCAAGGACCTTTCCTGCTTCGTCTTCGATCTGCTCGAACTGGATGGCGAGGATTTGACCGGCCTGCCTTTGCTCGAGCGCAAGGCGAAGCTGGAGAAACTCGTCGGCAGCAGCAGCGAACCGCTGCTCTATTCCACCCACATCGCCGGCAAGGCGGCCGACGTGTTCAGGCAGGTCTGCGCCGCCGGCCACGAAGGCATCGTCGCCAAGCGCGCCGACGATGCCTATCGTTCGGGCCGCGGGCGGAGCTGGCTGAAGATCAAGTGCACCCGCCGGCAGGAAGTCGTCGTCGGCGGCTATGCGCCGTCGGACAAGCGCGGCCGAAACGTCCGCTCGCTCATGGTCGGCGTGATGGAGAACGGAAAGCTCGTCTACAAGGGCCGCGTCGGCGCCTTCGAGGGCGACACGCTGGCCGAGGTCGAAAGCCTCGTCGCGTCGCGCGAGCGCAAAACCTCGCCCTTCGTCCAGGTTCCCCGCGAGATGGCGCGCGGCGCGGTCTGGCTTAGACCGGATCTGGTCGTCGAGGTCGACATGGCGGAATTCACGTCGGACGGTATCATCCGGCACGGCGTCGTGAAGGGCATCCGCGGCGACAAGGCGGCGAAGGACGTGATGCTGGAGGCGCCCAGGGAGGTTCTGATGGAGCACGAGCAGCGCGACACGTTTGCCGGCGTGAAGCTGTCAAATCCGCAAAAGGTGCTGTTTGCCGAGCAGGGCGTGACCAAGGCCGATCTCGCCGCGCACTACGAGCGCGTCGCCGAACGCATCCTGCCGCATGTGACCCGCCGGCTGCTCAGCCTCGTTCGCTGCCCCGAGGGAGAGACAGGCCAATGCTTCTTCCAGAAGCACGATTCGCGCGGCTTTCCCGACGAGTTGAAGCGGATAGAGATCGAGGAGAGCGACGGCAAGCGCGACAATTATCTCTTCGCGGAAGACCTGTCGGCGCTGATCGCCGGCGTGCAGATGGGCACGCTCGAGTTCCACATCTGGGGTTCGCGCATAGACAGTCTCGAAAAACCCGACCGTCTGGTCTTCGATCTCGATCCCGACGAGGGGCTGGGCTTCGCCGACGTGCGCGACGGCGCCTTCGACCTGCGCGACCGGCTGGAAAGGATCGGCCTGAAAACCGTGCCGATGGTGACCGGCGGCAAGGGCGTGCACGTCATCGCGCCCATCTCGCCGCGCGTGGAATGGCCGGAGGTGAAGGAATTCGCCAAGGGCTTCGCCAGGATGCTGGAGGACGAGGCGCCGGACCGCTACGTCGCCAACATGTCGAAAGCCAAGCGCAAGGGCCGCATCTTCGTCGACTATCTGCGCAACGAGCGCGGCTCGACCGCGATCTGCCCCTATTCGACGCGCCGCCGCACCGGCGCGCCGGTGGCGACGCCGGTGTCCTGGGACGAGCTGAAGGGGCTGGAGGCGGCCAACTCCTTCCACATGGGCGACATGCCGGCCCGCCTTGAGATGGGCGATCCGTGGAAGGAGGCCGACGGCTGGAAGCAGTCGATCACCAAGGCGATGATGGGGAAGGTTGTGGGGTGAAAATCGCCGCCTCGCGCTGCGGTTGCGTCATGCGCCCGAGCGGTGCGTCCAGCTTGCCAGATAGGAGGAAGCCCCGGCGAGGACCGGCACGCGCAGCCTCGACAGCGGCCGCTGCGGGCTCGACATCAGAGACTTCGTTTCCTCGCCGCCCAGCCAGGCGACGATCCTGTCGCGTGCCTGCCGCGCCTCCGGCATGTCGATCAGCGGCCAGACATGCATCATGCCGGGCTCGACGACGAGGTCGACGTCGACGCCTGCCGCCCGTGCCATTTCGGCGAAGCGGATCGTGTCGAGGGTCAGCATGTCGCGCTCGCCGGCCAGGATCAGCGTCGGCGGCAGTACCGACAGGTCGCCCTTGATCGGGCTGATGCGCCAGTCGGCGCGGTCAAGATGCGGCGCATAGTGGCGGATCGCCTCCAGCCCGCCTTCGATGTCGAGCCAGGGGTCGAGCCGGGCGGCCTGTGCGACATCCGGGTTCTCCAGCGTCATGTCGAGGCCGGGCGAGATCAGCACATGCCGGGCGGGGAGGGGAAGGCCGTCCTCCGCGGCCATCATGGTCAGCACGACGGCCATGTTGCCGCCGGCGGAATCGCCCATGAAGACGATCTCTTCCGCAGGCGTCTCGTCCAGCAGGGCGCGATAGGTCTCGGCGACCATGCCGAACATGTCCTCGAAGCGATGCTCGGGCGCGATCGGGTAGATCGGCACCGTGATGCGCGCCTTCAGGCGCTCGGCCATCTCGCCGATCAGGCGCCAGTGGAACGGCGTGATTTCAAAGACATAGGCGCCGCCGTGCAGGTAGAGAATCCGCCGGTCGCCGGACGTGTCGCCGCGCGGCCGCACCTCGTAGACCGGTCGTCCGGCGATGTCCCGGCGCGAGATGTCGACACGCCTTGCCACTGCCGCCGGAGGACGATGATCCTCGAAGCTCCGCGCCCGCTCGATCCAGCGATTCATCTCCGCCGCGCTGGAGAAGGCCTTCTTGCGGGTGTGGCGCAGATAGGTTGAGACGACGCGGGACTTGAGACTCGGCATGCGCGCTAACTCGTTCGACGGGCGTTCGTTCCTCCGCGTCCGATACGATCGGTCCCTTTGCCGGCTCGGTCAATTCACGTTCGCGCGCAGTGCTTTACGCACCGCGATCAGTCCCTGGCCCGTCGTGCCGCGCGGTCTTCGCGCGAGCGGCGGCGCGGGGTGCCGTCGCCCGCCACGCCGTCGGCGCTGACCGTCTTGCGTGGCGGCAGCTTGACCTGTTCGGAGAGCTTCGGGAACGGGTCGACCTTGTTGGGCAAGGCCATCGCATCGATGAAGAGCTGCTGGAAATGCGGTTCGAGCGCCGTCTCGATCTTCTCGATCCTCGCCACTTCCCGTTCGATCTCGCGGCGATGGTTGCGGTTGAGAAGCGCCATCATCGCGCCGGTGCCTGCGGCGTTGCCCACCGCCTTTACCTCCGACAGGTCGCAGTCGGGGATGAGGCCCAGCACCATCGCGTATTTCGGGTCGATGAAGGAGCCGAACGCGCCGGCGAAGCGGATCGTGTCGACGGTCTCGACGCCCTGCTTCTCCATCAACAGCTTGACGCCGGCATAGAGTGCGGCCTTGGCGAGCTGGATGGCGCGAATGTCGTTCTGGGTGACCGTGATGCGCGGCTCTCCTTGGCGCCCCTCGCGCAGCAGGTAGGACCATGTGCGGCCGTTCTGGATGATGCGTGGGCTACGGGCGGCAAGCGAGCCGTCGATGACGCCGTCCTCGGAGATGATGCCGGAAAGGTACATCTCCGCCACGACTTCGATGATCGCCGAGCCGCAGATGCCGGTGACGCCGGTCTTCCAGGAGGCCTCGTCGAAGCCCGGTTCGTCCGACCACTGTTCGGTGCCGATTACCTTGTAGCGCGGTTCCAGCGTCTCGGGGTCGATGCGGATCCGCTCGATCGCGCCGGGCGCGGCACGCTGGCCAGACGAGATCTCCGCGCCTTCGAAGGCGGGACCGGTGGGGGAGGAGGCTGCAACCACGCGCTGGCGATTGCCCAGAACGATCTCGGCATTGGTGCCGACGTCGACCAGCAGCATCATCCTGTCCTGCCGGTAGGGGCCTTCCGAGAGCGTCGCGCCCGCCGCATCGGCGCCGACATGGCCGGCGATGCAGGGCAGCATATAGATACGAGCGCCGTAGTTCATCTTGATGCCGATGTCGCGTGCCCAGGTGTGCACGGCGCCGGAGACGGCGAGCGCGAAAGGCGCCTGCCCGAGTTCCGTCGGGTCGATGCCGAGGAACAGGTGGTGCATGATCGGATTGCCGACGAAGACCGCGTCGAGGATGTTGTCGGGATCGACGCCGCCCTCGGCGCAAACCTTGACGATCAAGTCGCTGATCGCGTCGCGCACGGCTTTCGTCATCGCCTCGCGCCCGTCCGGGTTCATCATGACGTAGGAGACCCGGCTCATCAGATCCTCGCCGAAGCGGATCTGCGGGTTGGACGCGCCCGACGACGCGACGATGCGGCCGGACAACAGCGAGACGAGGTGCATGGCGATCGTCGTCGAACCGATGTCGCAGGCGATACCGTAGGCTTCGTTGTGGAGGCCGGGCCACAGCGCGACGATGTTGGGACGCGATGCCTCGAGGTCGCGGTGGATCGCCGCCGTGACGCCCCAATTGCCCTTTCGCAGGATCTTCTGGACGTCGGGGATCAGATGCTGCGAGACCAACAGATTGTCGAAGCCCCAGTCCTTGCCGAGCATCACCTTCAGGCGGTCGAGGTCGCCGAGCGGCTTGTGCATGTCGGGTTCGTCGACCTCGACATAGCAGAGCTGGATCGCCGGATCGCGCTCGATGACGCGGTCGCTCGCCGCCTTGCGCACCACCTGCGCGTTGACCACCGTGTCCTGCGGCACGTCGATGACGAGGTCGCCTAGGATCAGCGAAGAGCAGGAGAGACGGCGATGCTCGGGCAGGCCGCGCACGCGGTCGTAGCGCTCTTCCTTGGGCCCGCGCGGCGAAATGTGGTCGTTGGACGAGACGATCTTGTGCTTGGCGAAATTGCCTTCCTGCACCTCGACCTGGCAGCGGCCGCACGTCGCCCGCCCGCCGCAGACACTCTCGATATAGACGCCGAGCTGGCGGGCGGCGTCGAGCACTGGCGTTCCGACCGGAAAGCGGCCGCGCTTGCCGGACGGCATGAAGAGAACGAGGGGGTCGGTCGGGGAGGCGTTCATGTCCATTCCGAGGCGTCAAAACGCGCCATTTTCAAAGAGCCAGCCGCGCTATCGCGATGCACCAACCCTGGTGGACCTCCCGGTTTCGAAGTCAGCCCCGCGCCATCCGGGCCTCGCGGCCGCCGCGGCGCCGGCCTCCGGCAGCCGCGCCTTCCGCCGCCGCGCCCGGCGAGACGACCGGTACCGGGGCGGGAGCCGCATGTTCGCCCGGCTTGTAGTCCTTGTAGGTTCTGATCCAGGTCATGCAGTCCTTGTCGGTGCCGTTGAGCACATTGGCGCCGCGCACGGCCTCCATCTCCTGCGGTCGGCAGGGATTCATGATGGCGCTGGTCATGCCGGCGCCGATCACCATCGGAATGAAGGCGGCGTTGATGCCGTGGCGGTGCGGCAGGCCGAAGGAGATGTTGGACAGGCCGCAGGTCGTGTTGACCTTCAGTTCGTTGCGCAGCCGGTAGAGCAACTGGAAGACCTGCCGGCCGGCGTCGCCCAGCGCGCCGATCGGCATGACCAGCGGATCGACCACCACGTCGTGCGGCTTGATACCGTGGTCCATGGCGCGCTCGACGATCTTCTTGGCGACGGCAAAGCGCACGTCCGGGTCCATCGAGATGCCGGTTTCGTCGTTCGAGATGGCGACCACCGGAACGTCGTATTTCTTGACCAGCGGCAGGATGGCTTCCAGCTTTTCCTCCTCGCCGGTGACCGAGTTCACCAGCGGGCGTCCCTTGGCTACCCTGAGGCCTGCCTCGATGGCCGCGGTGACGGAGGAATCGATCGACAGCGGCAGGTCGACCAGGCCCTGGACGATCTCCAGCGTCTGGACCAGCAAGCCGGGCTCGGTGGCGTTCGGGTCGACGGCTGTGACGCCGGCATTGACGTCGAGCATGGTGGCGCCGGCGGCGGCCTGTTCCAGCGCGTCCTTGATGACCGTATCGAAATTCCCCGCCTGCATTTCGGCTGCCAGCTTCTTGCGTCCGGTCGGGTTGATCCGCTCGCCGATCACGCAGAAGGGCTGGTCGAAACCGATGACGATTTCGCGGGTCGCCGAGGCGACGATCGTGCGGGTCATTCCAATCTCCTCAGGAAGTCTTGCTTCTGTAACAGGTAACCAAAACTGTCGAGCGGCTCAGTGGCCGGCCTTCTCGACCATCTTCTGCAGTGTCTCGTCGGTGCGGTCGTCGCGCAGGTGGCGCATGCGCTCGGCCACGACCAGTTCGTCGCGTGCGGCCTCGCGGTTCCACGGCCTTCGGCCCCGGAGCACGCCGGATTCCGAGACGATCTCGGCGACGTATTCTTCCTGGCGGTAGGCCATCACGTGGATGCCGGAGACGCCCGAAATCTCCTTCACCTCGTTGATGATGTCGATGCAGAGCTGCTTGCCTTCCTTTTTCTGGTCCTGCGCGCCTTCAAGCCGCTTGATCACCGAATCGGGAATGTGGATGCCCGGAACGTTCGAGCGGATCCACTTGGCCGTCTTGGCCGAGGCGAGCGGCCCGACGCCGATGAGCAGAAACACCTCGTCGAGGAAGCCGAGGTCGCCGGCCTTCGTCATGAAGGTCTTCAGCATCGGCACGTCGAAGCAGTACTGGGTCTGGATGAACTGGGCGCCGGCCGCGATCTTCTTGCCGAGATGGATCGGGCGGAAATCGTAGGGCGGTGCGAAGGGATTGACCGCGGCGCCCAGGAAGAGCTGCGGCGGCGTCGTCAGCTTGCGGCCTGACAGGAATTTTCCATTGTCGCGCATGATCCGGATCGTCTCGAGCAGCGAGATCGAATCGAGGTCGAACACCGGCTTGGCGCCGGGCTGGTCGCCGGCCTGCACACCGTCGCCGGTGAGACACAGGATGTTGGCGACGCCCATCGCGGCGGCGCCCAGCACGTCGCCCTGGATGGCGATGCGGTTCTTGTCGCGACAGGCGATCTGCATGATCGGCGCATAGCCCATGCGGGTCAAAAGGGCACAGATGCCGACGGACGACATGTGGCAGTTGGCGCCCGACGCGTCGACGGCGTTGATGCCGTCGACCCAGCCGTCGAAGATCTTGGCGCGGTTGTAGACGTCTTCCGGATCGGCGGAATCGGGCGGATTGAGCTCGGTCGTGACTGCGAATTCGCCGCGCCGCAGGATGCGCTCGAGCCGGCCCCGCGAGGTATGGCCGGGCAGGCGCTCGAGGGGCAGGTGGGCGCCCGCAGGGTTCTCGTCGGGCTGCAGGGGGAGGATGGGCGTCATGCGCCGGCTCCCGCCCGCGCCTGGTCCTTCGCCGCACCTGCCTGGGCGGTCACCCGCAGCCAGGCGGAAGTCTCGCGCAGCGACTGGTCGACCGGCTTCTGCAGGTTGAGGATCGCGTCGCCATGCACCATGTTGCGCGAGCCTTCCCAGGCTTTGACCCAGACGCAGGGCATGTCGGGCTCGACCTCGCAATTGCCGTTGGCGCGTACGCCGCCGCATGGGCCGTTGCGCAGCTGCTTGGGGCAGTTCATCGGGCAGGACATGCCGGTCGATGAGAGGATGCACTGGCCGCACATGCGGCAGTCGAACATGAAGCCCTTCACCCGCTTCTCGACGAACTTCACCGGCGCCTCGACCCGGCCGTAGCCGATGCCTTTCCAGACCGGATGCAACAGAAGGAAGACGTCGGCGAACTTCCCATAGAACCATTCGAGCGCACGCGAATGGCGGATCGACCAGAGCCGGATCGCGTAGGAGCGCTGCACGCGCCGCTGCGGCGACACATCGGCCGGCTTGTAGTCGCTCTTCGGCGCCGACTTCTTGACGACCGTCGCCTGGGTCACGCCGGTGGGCGCGGAGGGCGGGATCGCGGCGGTCGCGTCGGCCGGCCCGGCGGCCGTTGTCGACTTCAGGTTCTCAGGCATTGTCGCGGCCTCCATTCTTGGCCAGCGCGACGAGGCGGTCGCGGTCGAAGGCGGCTTCGATCTCGGCCGCGGCCTTGTCCGCCTCGGCGTCCAGATCGTCGCTGACCGGCACCGGATCGGCCTTGCGCCATTCGGCCAGATAGGCATCGGTGTCGCCGGCACCCGAGCGCATCGCGGCCATGTCGATCGCTTCCGTGAAGCGCAGCGACAGTTCGCGCTTGGCGCTCTGCCGGCCCTTTTTCACGATCACCTGGGCGGGGATGTCCCGCCAGTAGACGACGATCAGATCGGCCATCGGCCGCGTTCCTCCGTTTGCCCGGCGAGCATTGCGCGAAGCGGCGCCGGCCCGCTTGTTGCGGCACGACGCGGGCGCATTCAAAAGCGACGCGGCCAGGTCGAAGAAAGATGCGGCGAAGCCGGGGATTTCAGAAGATCGCGCCCATGTGCGACCAGAAGAAGCCGAGCAGGGCGCCGGCCGAGCCGATCACCAGGCCGATCAGCAGCAGAGAGAAGAGGCCGACGACCGCGCCGACGCCGAGCAGGACGCCGTCGCGCTCCGACAGGGCGAAACCGAGCAGCGTGATCGAGAAGGCGGGGAACCAGTTGCCCAGCGGGATCGGCAGCGTGACGACCACCGCCAGGAACAGCGACAGCGCCCCGACGACCCGCTCGCCCTGCTTCGGCCAGAACGGCCAGTAGCGGGGGCGGATGTATTTCTCCAGCCAGACCAGCCGCGGCACAATGCGGTCCATCGCACCGCGGAACTGGGCCCGGGTGAGAGTGATGGCGAGGATTCGCTTCGGCAGCCAGACGCTGGTCGAACCATAGAGCATCTGGGCCGCGACGATCAGCAGCGGCAGGCCGAGGATCGCAGAAGAAGGCGGCGGCAGCGGGATCAGGTTGATGACGGCGAAGAAGATCAGCAGCGTCGCCAGGCTGCGGTCGCCGAGCGCGGTGCGGATGTCGGCCACGGTAATCGGCCCGTCGCCGTCGGCAGCCAGACGCTCGAACAGCGACGACAGGCGGGCCGGCGGGGGGCGCCGCGGCGTCCCAGGCAGCGCCTGTTGCTCGTATTCACCCATGCCCTGTCTCACGCGGCTCCTTCCGGCTCATCCTGCCACAGAATGCACAAACGGCCGTTAATGCTTGATGACACGAATATTTCCATCGCGTCAGCGGCGGAACTCGAGGATGTCTAGCCTGGATTCGTAATACGGCGCGGGGAACTCTATGCGCCAGGATCTTGGCGACATCAGGAAGGCGTAGCCGGCCTGGTCCGTCTCCGGGCCCTCGCCATAGGACGGGAAAGGGTCGTCGTTGACGGCAAACGTCCCGAGATAGGTCTGGCGGAAGTCGGTGTCGGTGAAGAACCGGCCCTTGGTCTTCTGCGAGCCGGTCAGCTTGGTCAGGGTCCAGCCCGAGCCGTCGTCCGTCACCTTGCACTTGAACCAGCCATAGACGACGAGCTGCGCCAGGCCGCCGGCCTTGATCGTGCGGCACTGCCAGTCGCCACTCATGTCGAAGCCGGACCAGGATTGCTGGCGCGCATCGACCAGCCGGTCGAGGATCGCGACATCCGCCGCGGCCCCGCCGTCGCGCGCCTCCTTCAGCGCCTCGGCCCGGGTCGTTTCGAAGTTCGCCAGCCTCTCCCGGTCGGTCTGGGTGATCAGGCCCTCGATCTCGCCTGTGGCCCAGGAAGGAGTGGCGGCAACAAGGGCAATGGCGGCAAGAGCGATGCGCGGCATCAGACGGAGTCTCCGTTCGCCCCCAACTCGGCCGAACAATCCGGCGCTTTCATATTGCCACCGCGGTCTTGGCCAGCGCCGGCGCGAGATCGCCATAGCCGGTGCGCCGCTTTTCATAAGCGAGGCCGAGCATCTGCGCCGCCTTCTCGGCGACCGGGTCGAGCGAAGGATCGTCGGTCTGAGCCAGATAGACCAGCTTCTGGTAGTGGCCGAAATAATCCTTCGCCAGTTCCGGATGGCGGTCGAGGCCGAGCGGCTTCATGAAGAAGGCATCGAATTGTCGGCAGAGGAAATCCGTCATGTAGAAGGTCGTCATGTCGTCGTCGCCGACCGCGTCGAAGGCGGTCATGCCCTGGTAGAAGGCAAAGCAGTGCGGCCCGGCAATGCGTTCCACGCCATGTTTCTCCAGCACCCTGTCGAGCATGCCGCCGGTGCCGCAATCGCCGTAGCCGGCGAGAATGTGGACGTAGCCGTCGGCCCTCGCGGCCTCGATCGCCTTGTCCATCGCGGCGGGAATCCGGTCGGGATAGTAATGGAACTCGGCCGGCAGGCAGGTGAGGTCGAGGTGGTCGAGGCGCAGCTGCGCCTTCACGGCCAGCACCTCGCGGGCGATCATTCCGCAGGCGATGACAAGTACCCGGTCGCTGTTGCTGCCTGCCTTCATGTACCAATCCTAACCGATCCCCGTCGGGAACGGAAACGGGCGCCGAAGCGCCCGCCGAAACGCCTCGCGTGCCGATGCCGGTTCAGGCCGAAGCGCGCTGGTTGTGCTTGCGCTTCATGAAGTCCTTGGCGGTCTCGACTGCCACCGCCGCGTCGCGGCAATAGGCGTCGGCGCCGACCGCCTTGCCGAACTCCTCGTTGAGCGGCGCGCCGCCGACGAGCACGACATAGTCGTCGCGGATGCCCTTTTCCTTCAGCGTGTCGATGACAACCTTCATGTAGGGCATGGTGGTGGTCAGCAGCGCCGACATGCCGAGGATGTCCGGCTTCTCGCGCTCGATGGCGTCCAGATACTTCTCGACCGGATTGTTGATGCCGAGGTCGACGACGTCGAAGCCCGCACCCTCCATCATCATGCCGACGAGGTTCTTGCCGATGTCGTGGATGTCGCCCTTGACGGTGCCGATCACCAGCTTGCCCTGCTTCGGCGCGCCGGTGGCGGCGAGCAGCGGACGCAGGATCGCCATGCCGGCCTTCATCGCGTTGGCCGAAAGCAGCACTTCCGGCACGAACAGGATGCCGTCGCGGAAATCCTCGCCGACGATGCGCATGCCCTCGACCAGCGCCTCGGTCAGCACCTTGTAGGGCGCCCAGCCGCGCTCGAGCAGGATGTTGGTGCCTTCCTCGATCTCTTCCTTCAGCCCGTCATAAAGGTCATCGTGCATCTGCTGCACGAGCTCGTCGTCGGAAAGCTCGGACAGGATGATCTCGTCGTCGGACATTGCCTGGGCTCCACTTCAGATGCTGCGAAGGCACTTTCGCGGCCTTTGCATTCGTGAGCATATCTATTCTGCAATCGCGGCCGGCGCATAGCTGATTTGCGACGCCGTGCAAAACGAAAGCGACTGGAATTCAGCGCCTTGTCGTGTCGAATTTGCGACAGTCGCTGACGTTGGCAAGACTGTTCGCGACAGGCCCATGGCTACGATCCGCCGACAAGCGGCGTTGCGGCCGCAGCTTTCATTCAGGGAAGAACGACGATGAGCGAGCCGGCGGCAATCGAAGAGCAGACGGGCACGGGCCGGCGCGGGCGCGGCGATCGCGCCGGCGGCGGCGCTGCTGCCCGCCGCGCGGCACGCTCCGGCGGCGGGCCCGGCCAGCAGCTCACCTACATCAAGCGCGAGATTCCGCTCTACGAGGTGCTGAACGAGGAAGGCCTCGCGCTGATCGAGGCCAATGCCGACACGGTGCTGGAAGAGGTCGGCATCATCTTCCGCGACGACCCGGAGGCGCTGGAAATGTGGCGGAACGCCGGCGCCGACGTGCGCGGCGACCGCGTGCACTTCCCCAAGGGCCTGCCGCGCTCGCTGCTGAAGACCGCGCCGTCGGTCTACACGCAGCATGCGCGCAATCCCGAGCGCTCCGTCCAGATTGGCGGCAATGCCACCGTCTTCGCGCCGGTCTATGGCCCGCCCTTCGTGCGCGACCTCGACGGCAACCGCCGCTACGCGACGATCGAGGATTTCCGCAACTTCGTGAAGCTCGCCTACATGGCGCCGTCGATCCACCATTCGGGCGGCACGGTGTGCGAGCCGGTCGACGTGCCGGTCAACAAGCGCCACCTCGACATGATCTATTCGCACATCCGCTACTCGGACAAGCCGTTCATGGGCTCGGTCACCGCGCCCGAGCGGGCCGAGGACACGGTGGCGATGGCCAAGCTCGTGTTCGGCGACGACTTCGTCGAGAACAACACGGTGCTGACCTCGCTCATCAACGCCAATTCGCCGATGGTGTTCGACGACACGATGCTCGGCGCGCTCAAGGTCTATGCCCGCCACAACCAGGCCTGCATCGTCACGCCGTTCATCCTCGCCGGCGCGATGAGCCCGGTGACGGTCGCCGGCACGCTGACGCAGGTTCTGGCCGAGGTGCTGGCGGGCGCGGCGGTGACGCAGCTCGTGCGTCCAGGCGCGCCGGTGCTGTTCGGCACCTTCGCGTCGTCGATCTCGATGCAGTCTGGCGCGCCGACCTTCGGCACCCCGGAGCCGTCGCTCGTCTCATACGGCGCCGCCCAACTCGCCCGCCGCCTCGGCCTGCCGTTCCGCACCGGCGGGTCGCTCTGCGCCTCCAAGATCCCCGACGCGCAGGCGGCCTACGAGAGCGCCAACACGCTGAACTCCACCATCCTCGCCGGCACCAATTTCGTGCTGCATTCGGCCGGCTGGCTCGAGGGCGGTCTCGCCTCCTGCTACGAGAAGTTCATGATGGACATCGACCAGCTCGGCATGAGCCAGAAGTTCGCCCAAGGGGTGGACCTGTCCGAGAACGGCCAGGCGATGGACGCGATCCGCCAGGTAGGGCCGGGCAGCCACTATCTCGGATGCGACCACACGCAGGCGAACTTTCAGACCGCCTTCTACCGCTCGTCGATCGCCGACAACAATTCCTTCGAGCAGTGGGAGGCGGAAGGATCGAAACCGGCCCACCAGCGCGCCAACGAGCTCGCCCGTCGCTGGCTGGAGACCTATGAGGCCCCGACACTCGATCCGGCCATCGACGAGGCACTGATCGACTTCATCCGCCGCAAGAAGGACTCGATGCCCGACGCCTTCACGTGAAGCGAGCCCGATTCAGGCGGGGCTAAAGTCGCCAAGATCATCCACGACGAAGTCTGGCGCAGCGCTGTTAGGGGGTGAGGCCGGCAGTTCGGCGCCCTTGGCCTCTTGTGCGGATCGACTCGGGATGTTTGGTTGCGGCACGGAGGATTGCCATGACCTACACCGCACTCGCCGCTTTCGCTCTCGTCGCTCTCATCGGCATCGCGACACCGGGGCCGACTGTCATCCTCGCGTTTGGCAACGGCGCGCGCCACGGTGTCGCGAAGGCCGTGCCCGGAATGCTCGGTGCGGTTGCCTCGGACTTCCTGTTGATAGGAGCCGTCGCGCTCGGCCTTGGAGCGCTTCTTGCCGCATCGGAGTTCTGGTTCTCGGTCGTCAAGTGGGTAGGTGTCGCCTATCTCGCCTGGATCGGGTTCGGCATGTTGCGGTCGACCGGGTCGCTCGGTATCGACGCCCATCAGGCAACGAGGGGGCGCCTCGACAGTCCATACCGGCTTTTCCGGAAGTGCTTTCTGGTGGCGGCGACGAATCCAAAGGGCTACCTCTTCTTCTCCGCCTTCCTTCCCCAGTTCATCGATCAGGCACAGCCGCAGGCGTTCCAATACGCCATCCTGGCTCTGATTTTCGCCACCATCGATCTCGTCGTGATGCTCGGCTATGCGGTACTTGGCGCGCAGGCGACACGCACGCTGAAGGGTGCCGTTCTCGTCTGGCTGGACCGGATTTGCGGCGGAGCGTTGCTGGCACTCGCCGGTTCGCTTGCGCTCTACCGCCGCGCCACGAACTGATCGCACAGGACACGCGTATTGACCATTCGTTCGATCGACATCGCCGCCGATAGCGGAACCTGTCCGGCACATCTCCACCTTCCATCCGGCAAACCCTCCGGCGCCGCGATCATCCTCTACATGGATGCCTTCGGTCCGAGGCCGGCGATGGACGAGATGGCTGCGCGGCTGGCGGGGCAGGGCCATGCCGTGCTGGTGCCGGATCTCTTCTACCGCTTCGGCGCCTATGGCCCGTTCGACGCGAAGACGGCCTTTTCAAATGCGGAGACCGGGCAGTTCCTGCGCCGGATGATCGCAGAGACGACGCAGGCGATGACGATGGCCGATACCGGCCTTTTCCTCGACGCGCCCGACAGCCCGGCCGCCAACGCCGCGAAGATCAAGGCGCGCGTCTATGTCGGCGTCGCCGGTGTTGACGGCTCATTCCCGCCCGAACAGTCGGCCCGCTTCGCCCAGGCGTTTCGCGAGGCCGAGGTTGACCACACGATGGAGAACTATGTCGGCATGAAGCACGGCTGGTGCGTGCCGGACCATTCGGTCTACGACGCGGCAGGTGCGGAGCGGCACTGGAAGCGGCTCGAGACGCTGTTTGGAGAGACGCTAAGGGGGTGAGGGTAGCCGGTCAGCGGGGGAATCGCTTTCGACGCCTTCCCCGCCCGCCACATCTGCGCCCCCTCCACCATGCTGCGCATGGTCCCCCTCCCCCGCTACGCAGGGGAGGATGGCCGGCCGTGCCGCCGCGCCCTTATCCTCCCCCGTTTACGGGGGAGGGGGACCACGCGAAGCGTGGTGGAGGGGGCGGTGAAACCCCCGACGGCTCCTCCCTGTGCATCGATCGCCCCCGGCGAAAAAATCTTTCGCCACCAACCCGTTGTTTCCATTCAGCATTCACCATTCACCATTCACTTTTTTATCCACGCTGCTTCCGCCCTGCCGCATCATCAGCCCCGGTGCGACGGAAAGGAGCCGGCAGTGAGTTGGAGAGCGAAGGCAGGGAGGGAGCAGAAGGTGCTGGCGAGCATCGTTGCGCGCCTGTTCTCCTTCGGCGACCTTGCCGAAGACGCCGCCGGTCGCTCCCCCTGGATGCGCTGGTGCATCTTGTGGGCCGCCTGGCAGGCGAACGCGCTTCTCAGGGACTATGTCGAGGGTCGCGCAGGGAACATGACAGCCAGGCGCTGGTCGGCGGTCCCGATGCCTGCCGGCTTCGGCAGCCATCCCGACGATGCGCAGGACCTCGCCGCCTCGCTCAGGGCACTTGCACTCATGATGCGGGCGATCGCGGCGCAGGTCAGCCGCGTGGCGTTCTTACAGCGGGGTGACGGATCGGATGAGGCCGGCAATGATGGCCGAGGCATCTGGGCCGTCCCCGGGAACACACCGGCCGCCGACGTTTCGCGGATCGAATTCCGCGACACGTCCTGAACATGCGTCTGTTCTCACCTGGCGCAGGTTATTTCGCCGTTTCCCCGAACGAGGCGGTCACGACGATCTCGCCAACTATTGCATCGTTGAACGAAAGCAGGTCTTCGGCGGGGATCCAGTATTCGAGATGGGCCCGACTGCCGGCATGCTGTACGTCGTAGCGGTCGAGGAAATCGGCGCGCACGTCGAACCGCGTGACGAATCCGGAGCCGCTCGCCGGCACGTTCCAGTCGCGGGCGATCTGGATGGCGTAGTCCTCGGACAGGACGGGATAGAATATCGGCTGGTCGGGAAGCCTGGGCGGGAAGGCCCGCATGCCCAGTTCGCGGATCAGCTTGAGCTCCACCGGTCCGACCGGCCGCCACAATGTCCTTGTCTTCGGTTTCGTCATAGGATCGGCTCACGAGGGAAAGCGCGCATACAGCATGATCGCCGAACTATCCAGCCAACTCGCCGAAAACGGCCTGATCCTGCGGGGCGGCTTTGCCTTCGGGCAGGACGAGAAGGTGCCGGCCGGCGCCGGGAGCGTCCGCACGGTCCTGCTGGTCGGCCATGGCGGGCCGACGATATGGCCGCATTTCGAGGCCTGGCGGGAGAGACAGCCCCCGGACCTCGCCGATCCGCTCGACACCTGGTCGCGCGAGGTGATCGGCAGGATTGCCGCCCGTTTCGGTGCCCGCGCCGTCTCGCCGTCCGACCGGCCTTATCTGCCCTTCCAGCAATGGGCGATGCGGGCGGAGGGGCTGAAGCCCTCGCCGCTCGGCATCCTCATGCACCCCGAGTTCGGCCTGTGGCACGCCTATCGCGGGGCGCTGCTGTTTCCTGCCGCGCCAGAGGGCTTCGAAGACGTCGTTCCGCTCCATGCGCCGATTCATCTGTGTGACGGATGTGACGGAAAACCCTGCCTTCATGCCTGTCCGGTCGGTGCTTACTCGAAGACCGGCTTCGCCTCTGAGAGATGCCTCGGCCATGTCCGCTCGGCCGCCGGACGTGTTTGCAGGGAAACCGGCTGCCTCGACCGGATGGCCTGTCCCTATGGCGCGACCTATCGCTATTCGTCCGCTCAGCAGGCGTTCCACATGGCGGCCTTCGCGAAGTGACGGTCAGCTCTCGACGTATTTGTGCAGGATGGAATTGATCAAGGTCTGATACGGCAGACCCTCTTCTGCCGCGCGGGCTTTCAATCGCGCCAGATCGCGCTGGGGAATCGAGATCGAGATACGCGCCCGCTTGCCGTCCAGACTACCCTTGGCGGCGGCACGCCAGAATTCGCGCCGGCTGTCGATGTCGCCGACGGAAATCCATTCGCCGCGCTCCGTCGAGGCGACGATTTCGCGCTCTTCTTCTTTCGACATCTCCGGTTGAGTGTTCATGACCGGCCTCCAAGATATTCATCCGTCGCCTTGCGGCTCGGAAACATCGTCTTCAGAAAGATGGCTCTCCCATCTGTGACATACGGAACGACCCAAGCATAACTCTCGATCGCAACCACCAGCTGGCGCTGGTGTCCATAGAGCTCGACGTTCGGATGCCTGCGCTCATCGAGCAATTCGCCACCGGCAAGCGCTACGAGCACTCGCTCGAAGCCGAAGCCATACCGATCGCGCAGCTCCGCATTCTTCTCAGCGCTCCAGCGGATGTCGGCATCCATGGGCCCAATATATGTTGCGCATATATTGCGGTCAACGAACTGGGCGTCGTGTCAATAGCCGCCGACGATCGGCAGGATCTCGCCGGTGATGTAGCTCGACATTTGCGGCGAGGCGAGGAAGACGTAGGCCGGCGCGATCTCCTCCGGCTGGGCCGGCCGCCTCATCGGCGTCTTGGCGCCGAACTGGGAGACGTCCTCGGCCTCCTTTTCTGACGGATTGAGCGGCGTCCAGACCGGGCCGGGCGCGACGCAGTTGACGCGGATGCCCTTGCCGACGAGGTTGCCCGCCAGCGCCCGCGTAAAGGCGTGGATGCCGCCCTTGGTCATTGAATAGTCGACCAGTTCCTTCGAGCCGTCGATGCCGGTGACGGAGCCGGTGTTGATGATCGCGGAGCCGGGTTTCAGGTGCGGCAGAGCCGCCTTCGCCATGTGGAAATAGCCATAGAGGTTGGTCTTCAGCGTCGTGTCGAAGTGCTCTTCGGTCAGGTCGGCGAAGTCGGCCGAATGGACCTGGAAGGCGGCGTTGTTGACCAGGATGTCGAGCCCGCCCAGTTCCTTCACCGTCTTGGCCACGGCCTTGTCGCAGAAATCCCGCTCGGACACGTCGCCTGACAGGAGGATCGCCTTGCGTCCCTCCTTCTCGACCGCCGCCTTGGTCGCCTTCGCGTCCTCGTGCTCGGTGAGATAGGCAATCGCGACATCCGCGCCCTCGCGGGCGAACAGCACCGCCACCGCCCGTCCGATGCCTGAATCGCCGCCGGTGATCAGCGCGACCTTGCCCTTGAGCTTGTCCGAGCCCTTGTAGAACGGGGCGTCATACATCGGCGCCGGGCCGATCGCGTGCTCCATGCCGGGCTTGGGATGATGCTGCCTCGGAAAGGGCGGAACGGGATATTTCCGGGCGCCGGCCTGCATCGGCTTCGGCTTGCCGTTCGACTTCGTACGATCGTCGGCGTCGACCTTCTTCTGGATGCTGCGCTGGTTGCGGGCTTCTTTGCGGGCTGCTGTCTCTGACATCGTGTGGCTCCTTCGATCTGGAACCAGAACACGCGGGGCGGCGAAAGGTTCGCCGGAAATGCGGTGTCGGACCGCGAGGCGGAAACTGTCGGATATTTTGGTCGCGACCCAAGGAAAGCCTAAAAGCGGTCGTCCAAGGAACAGAAATGGCCTTGGCTGCGGAAGACACCGGCGCGCCGGACGAGGATCTGATCGCGCACGCGAAAGCGGGCGACCGGCAGGCGTTCTCCGAACTGGTCGCCCGGCACTACGATTTCATCTTCCGCGTCGCCTGGAAGTGGTGCGGGAGAAAGGCGGATGCCGAGGACATTGCTCAGGAGGTCTGCGCGCGGCTCGGTCGCTCGATCCGATCCTTTGCGGGGCAGGGAGCATTCACCACCTGGCTCTACGCGCTGACGCTCAATGTCGTACGCGATCAGGGGCGCAGGGCGATGCGCGAGAGCCGCAAGGCGCAGGCCTTCGGAGTGCACGCGGCGGCCTTCGGCGAGGCGATGCCGGACCCCGACGAGCGCGCCGATGCCCTGTGGGACGCCGTACGCAAGCTGCCGGACAAGCAGCGCGAGGCGGTGCTGCTCGTCTATGGCGAGGAGCTGTCGCACGGCGATGCGGCCGAGATCATGGGATGCGCCGAGCCGACGGTCTCCTGGCACATCCACGAAGCGAAGAAACGGCTGAAGATACTGATGCGATCGGCCGGGGAAGCCTGATGATGGACGACGACGATCTTTCGCGGCTCGGCCGCACGAAGGCTCCGACGCCCTCCAGGGCGGCGCGGGAGCGCGCGCTTTCGGCCGCGTTGGAAGCCTTCGACGAAAAAAAGAGCGGGGCACCCCAAGGAACGCGCCGGGGCGTGCGTCTCACCGACAAAGCAATCACGCTTTGGAGGTCTCTGATGTCGCGCAAACTCATCGCCAACCCCGCCATGGCGGCCCTGATCGCCCTGCCGATCGCGGGCTATTCGGCCTTCTACCTGATGCAGACCTCGCCGCTGACGCAGGGACTGGACACCGGCGGTCCAGGGCGGGTTGCAGCTCCGGGCGATGTCGCAAAGCCGAAGACCGCGCCGCAGGCCGAGGCGCGCAAGGAGGTCGATCGCTCCGTCTCGATCCAGGAAAGCGAAGCCGCTCCGCCGCCGGTGGCGGGACAGCCGATGGCCGCGGCCAAGCCGGCGGAGTCGATGTCCGATCTCGGCGGGTCGGCGACGCGGCAGGCTATGCCCAACCGGGCCGCTGCGCCGCTTGCCGCGCAGGAACGATTGATCGCACCGCCTTCGCCGGACGCCGACGCCTTCATCGGCCAGCAGCCGAACACTGAACGGCTGACCGAGTTCGACACCAATCCGGTGAAGTCGGCGCTGGAAAGCCCGGTCTCGACCTTCTCGATCGATGTCGACACGGCGTCCTATGCCTTCGTGCGGCGCTCGCTGAAGGAGGGCATGCTGCCGCAGGCCGACACGGTGCGCGTCGAGGAGATGGTGAACTACTTCCCCTATGACTGGGCCGGCCCCGCCGATCGCGCCGAGCCGTTCAAGTCGACCGTCACCGTCATGCCGTCGCCGTGGAACGCCGGGACCAAGCTGATGCACATCGCCATCAAGGGCTACGAGGTCCAACAGGCGCAGAAACCGAAGGCGAACCTCGTCTTCCTGATCGACGTCTCCGGCTCGATGGATGCGCCGGACAAGCTGCCGCTGCTGAAATCGTCGTTCCGGATGCTGGTCGATCGCTTGGCTGCCGACGACACGGTGTCGATCGTCACCTATGCGGGCAATGCCGGCACGGTGCTGGAGCCGACGAAGGCCTCCGACAAGGCGAAGATCCTGGCGGCGATCGACAATCTGTGGCCCGGCGGCTCGACGGCCGGCGAGGCAGGTCTGCGCGAAGCCTATCGGCTGGCGCAATCGTCCTTCGTCAAGGGCGGCGTCAACCGCGTGATGCTCGCCACCGACGGCGATTTCAACGTCGGCCAGACCGATGACGACGACCTGAAGCGGCTGATCGAGGAGAAGCGCGAGAGCGGCGTGTTCCTGTCGGTGCTGGGCTTCGGCCGCGGCAATCTGAACGACCGGATGATGCAGGAGATCGCCCAGAACGGCAACGGCCAGGCGGCCTATATCGACACGCTTGCCGAGGCGGAGAAGGCGCTGGTCGAGGAGGCTTCATCGACGCTGTTCCCGATCGCCAAGGACGTCAAGCTGCAGGTCGAGTTCAATCCGCAGCAGATCGCGGAATACCGGCTGATCGGTTACGAGACCCGGGCGCTGAACCGCGAGGATTTCAACGACGACCGTGTCGACGCCGGCGAGATCGGCTCCGGCCATTCCGTCACCGCGATCTACGAGATCACGCCGAAAGGCAGCCCTGCGCAGCAGATCGACGACCTGCGCTACGGCCAGGCCAAGACGGACAATGCGGCCGGCATTGCGAATGCGAGCGAATATGCCTTCGTCAAGATCCGCTACAAGCTGCCGGACGGGGATGTGAGCAAGCTGATCACCACGCCGGTGACATCAGCCAACGAGGTCGCCAGTTTCGACGCGGCATCCGCCGACCAGCGCTTCTCGGTGGCCGTCGCCGCCTTCGGGCAGAAGCTGCGCGGAACCAGTCAGGTCGCGGATTACGGCTACGACCGGATTTCCGAGATCGCCGCCGCCGCGCGCGGAGCCGACACGTTCGGCTATCGCGCGGAGTTCCTCTCCCTCGTGCGCCTTGCCTCGGCGCTCGACGGCAGGCGGTAGCGGCGAGGGCGGCGCCTCCCGCACAGGTCTTTCCGGGATCGTGCCGCCCATGGGCGGGCGAGGCAGGCCGGCGGGGGAAACCCCGCCGGTCCTTTTTTCATCAGAATGCCTCTTGAAAGATATATCTTTTGTACGATATGACGTGGCAACGATATATCTTTGAAAGGAGTATTCCATGTTTGGACGACATCATAAGCACGGCTGCAGCGACTGGCGGATGGGCGGAGCGGAAGGGCGCGGCCCGTTCGGCCGTGGACCCGGCGGTCGCGGCGGTCCCTTCGGGCGCCACCACGGCGGACCGTTCGGTGGTCGCGGGCCGCGCAGGTTCGATCCCGGCGCGCTGCGGCTGGTCGTGCTCGGGCTGATTGCCGAGGAGCCTCGTCACGGCTACGACATCATCAAAGCGCTGGAGGCGATGTTCGAGGGCACATACAGCCCGAGCCCCGGCGCGATCTATCCGATGCTGCAGATGCTCGAAGAGGCCGACCTCGTCGCCTCCGAGGCCGACGGCAACAAGCGGCTCTACCGGATCACCGAGGCTGGCAGTTCCTATCTCGCGGAGAACGCGGCCGAACTCGACGCCATCAAGGCGCAGATTCGCCAGGTCTCCGGCCGAATGGGCGGTGCTGCCATCGGCGAAGAGATTCGCGAGATGGGCTGGATGCTGCGCTCGAAGCTCAGGGGCGGCGAGTGGTCGCGCGAACAGGTCGAGAAGGTGCGCGAGATCCTCAGGAAGGCACGGCGCGACATCGAGGATCTGTGAGGGGCAGACGGCCGGCAGCGGTGCCGGCCGTTTCGTTCGTCATCCCCGCCCGCGGCGGCGCTCGCGGCGTTCGCCGCCGGAGCCGCTCTCATTGGCCGGCTTGTTGCGCATCGGGCCGATGCGGGTGATGACGTCCGCCACGCTCGGGCGGACCGACTTCACATGCCCGTCGATGGCATCGCGCATCGCTCTGAGATGCACGAAGGATGTGCCGCAGCAGCCGCCGATGATCTTCGCGCCGGCGTCGACGGCGAGGCGGGCGTAGTCGCCCATCAGTTCGGGCGTGCCGGAATAGTAGATTTCGGCGCCCCGGAATTCGGGAATGCCGCAATTGCCCTTGACCACGACGGTCGCCTCGGGCGCGGCGGCGGTCATGTCGAGCAGAGAGGAGAGAATATCCGAGGCGCCGACGCCGCAATTGGCGCCGACGGCCACCGGCGATTGCGCCAAGCCGGCGGCCACGTCGTGGATGTCCTTCGGATGCAGGCCCATCATCGATCGGCCGGCGGTGTCGAAGGAAGCCGTGTAGGTGTAGGGCAGGCCGACGCGGATGGCCGCTTCCGCCGCCGCGCGGATCTCGTCCGGCGCCGACATGGTCTCGATCCAGGCAACATCGGCGCCACCGGCCTTCAGCCCCTCGATTTGCTCGACAAAAGCCTCGACGGCTTGCGCATAGGTCATGGCGCCGAGCGGCTCGAGCAGTTCGCCGGTCGGGCCGACCGAACCCGCGACGATCACCGTGCGGCCGGCGCTGTCGGCGACGCCGCGGGCGATCTCGGCGGCGGCCTTGTTGAGCTCGTGCACGCGATCCTGCGCGTTATGGAGTTTGAGGCGATGGCGAGTGCCACCGAAGGAATTGGTGAGGATGATGTCGGCGCCGGCATCGATGAAGCCCTGATGCAGGGCGACGATCTTGTCCGGATCGGCCGCGTTCAACAGTTCCGGCGCTTCGCCGGCCGCCAGACCCATCTCGAACAAGTTCGTTCCCGTGGCGCCGTCGGCGAGCAGCACGCCCCTTTCCGCCAGCAGTGCGTCAATCGGGTTGGACATGTCCGGAACTTTCCAAAAAAAGGGGTCGGATAACGATATAAAGAAATCTTTATATGCGGTCAATCGCCCTGTCGCGCAAGCGGCGGGCGAAGGCGGCGACCTCGTGCGCGTTCACCTCGGCGGCGCGGATCAGATTGTCGAAATGGCGGGTCAGGGTGCGGATCGGCTGGGTGGCATTGAGAACCAGATACATGTCGCCGACATAGATCGCCGCCCGGATGGAGCCGAAGATGGTGTAGGGGATCGAGTAGCGGACGCGCCCGTCGTAGAGGTAAAGGCGGAAGGCTGGGTAGAGCTCGTCGATCAGGTCGGCCATGTGCGATAGCTGGCGGCGGCGCAGGGCGGCCGGGGCGCCCGACCAGATACCGCGGCCTTCGGCGAAGATCTCCAGCGTGTGCCGGGGCATGCAGACTTCCATGTCCGTCTCGGGGCGGCGGTTGTAGTCGACGCGGTACTGTGCCTCGTCGATCTTCGCTTCCAGATTGCGATGGGACTGGTGGGCCTCGTAGGCGATCAATTCGTCGGAACGGAGAAGGTCGGGCAGACCGGCGGGAACATAGCGGATCTTGGTTCCGGCCGCCTCGGCGTGCCATTTCGCCAGCAGGGTGTGGTCGTAGCCGCCCTGTTCCTCCTCGATTTCAAGGCTGGCCCGGAGTTCGCCGGTCGAGCCTTCGTCCTGCGAAAGGCCGAGCAGCCAGTCGAGCGAAACCTTGTGTTCGGCGGCGATAGACAGCAGCGTTTCGGCGCGGGGGAGGCGCGTCGTCGCACCCGACAGAAGCTGCGACAGCGCCGAGCGATCGATGCCGACCGATGCCGCAAAGGCCGACTGGCTGGTGCCGGCGCGTTCGACCAGCCGTGACAGACGTTCGCGGAAGAGCCCGGACAGATCGCGCTTGTCCACGACAACTTCTCCAATTGTTTACAACACAAAACAATTGGAGAGAATCGTGCGCAATGTCAACGAATTCTGCGCATTGTCGCGTTGCGACAACGGATGTCTCCTGACAGCATTGTGTCAGGAATAGCGGTGATTCCTGGACTACACCTGCTTGGGCGGCGGCATGACGGGTCGGGACATGGGGCGAAGGGGACGCGGGCCAGGCGTCGAATGGCCGACGGTGGCGTTGATCACTGCGTGCTACGGCGTCTGGCTCGCAGCCGGCCTCTTCGTCTATCCGATCTGGCCGGCTGCATCCCTTGTGCTGCTTGGTCTTGCCCTGGCGCTTCACTCGTCGCTCATTCATGAGGCGCTGCACGGGCATCCGACCCGCAGGGGTTGGATCAACGAACTGCTCGTCGGCCTGCCGCTCGGCCTCGTTTATCCCTACCGCCGCTACAAGTCGCTGCATCTCCAGCATCATGCCGACGAGCGACTGACGGACCCGTTCGAGGATCCGGAGAGCTACTACAAGGCCCGCTGGCAGCACGAGACCATGCCAAGCTGGCTGCAGGTGCTTCTGCGCATCAACAATTCGATGGTCGGCCGGCTGGTTGTCGGGCCGCCGCTCGCCACCGCCGGCTTCCTCGCCTCCGATATGCGGCTGCTGTGGGCGGGCGACCGGGCCGCGCGCCGCGCCTGGATACATCATGCGATCGGGCTCGCGATCGTGCTGCCGGTCGTGGTCTTCGGATTCGGCATTCTGCTATGGCTCTATGTGCTCGTGCCGGTGTGGATGGGCCAATCGATCATCGCGGTGCGCACTTTTGCCGAGCACCAGTGGTCGGAGCGGCCAGACGGCCGCACGATCATCGTCGAGCGCTCGCCGCTCGCCTTCTTCTTCCTGAACAACAACCTGCATCTGGTGCACCACAAGCTGCCGACCGTGGCCTGGTATAAACTGCCGGCGCTGTTCCGCGAACGTCGGGACGAATGGGCGGCGATGAATGGCGGCTACGTCTACCCGAACTATTTCGCGCTCCTGAAAAGCTACGCGTTCCGCGCCAAGGAGCCCGTCGTGCATCCGGTGCTCAAGCAGCAGCCGGAACCGGGCCGGGCGTTCCGGCCGCGCGTCAGGCAGCGCAATCTCGGCGGGCTCGGCACCGCGCCCGTGCCGGCGGAGCCGCCGAAGGAGTAGCCGGGTCCGATCCACGGGCGCGGGAGGACAGTGGGATGAATCCGTCCGTTGCCGCGATGGCCATGTATGACTGGCCTGAACGGCGCGCCGAGGTCGACGCCGAATGGGCGCTCGTCCGCGACCGTCTGCGCGCCCTCGGGATCGAAGCGCCCGAACGCCTGGCGCGCTGCAACGGCGACTTGCCGGCGGTCCCGGGCGGTATCCGCAACAGCGAGGGCAGGCTCATTGCGCCCGATCCGGCGACGCTGCCGCCCGAGGAGCTCGACTTTCACATGCTCTGGCGCCATCCGGCTCTCCTTGTCGCGCAGACCTGTTGGGGCCCGATGATCGACACCGGCCTCGAGAAAGAGGTCGTCGTTCTGGCCCAGCCCAGCTATGACGGCATCGAAGGCGGCGAGGGCCCGCTCTACTCCAGCGCGATCGTCGTGCGTTCCGACACGGTCGGGGGCGAGCCCATCGCATCTCCCGCCGACGGAGGTGCTCGCCTGCCGCTCGGCCTCCTGCGCGGTCGGCGACTGGCCTTCAACGACTGGCATTCCATGTCCGGCCTGCTCGGCCTGAAGGCCGACCTCGACGCCGCGGGCGAAGATCTGTCGCTGTTTTCCGAGATGATCGAAACCGGCGCACACCGGCTGTCCGTTCGCGCCATCGCGGAAGGCCGTGCGGACGTGGCCACGATCGATTGCCGAAGCTGGAGCTACTGCAAGATGTACGAGCCGGCGAGCGCTGAGCTGAAGGTAGTGGGGTGGACCGCGCGGCGCATGGGGCTGCCGTTCATTGCGTCGCGGCAGGTAGCGCCCGACATGGTTGCTGCTCTGAAGGAGGCGTTCGAGGAGCCCTGATTGGCACTCAGCCGAGCAGTCGTTCCTCCAATGGGTAGGTCGACAGTTGCTTCGCGCCGGCCTGCGTGATCAGCACCTGTTCCTCGATCTTGACGCCTTCGCGACCGCCGATCCGGCCGATGTAGCTCTCCACGCACAGCACCATTCCCGGCTCCAGCACGCCGTCGGGCGTATCGTCGGTCCAGTCAACGGCATGCGGCAGGGTCGGGTATTCGTCGGCGAGGCCGACGCCGTGATAGAGCACGCCGTAGCGGGTCGGGAAGCAGTCGGGCGGCGGAACGGCCGACAATTCGGCGAGGTCGCGGAAGGAGATGCCCGGCCGCAGCAGCGCTGTGTTATGCGCGATCTGGTCCGCAGCGATGCGGAAGAGGTCGCGCTGTTCGTTCGTCGGACGGACATCGCCGCAAAGCCAGGTGCGCGACAGGTCGGCACAAAAGCCGTAAGGGCCGATGAGATCGGTGTCGAAGGCGACGAGATCACCCGCTTCGATGATCCGCGACGAGCATTCCTGGAACCACGGATTGGTGCGCGGACCGGAGGAGAGAAGCCGCGTCTCGATCCACTCGCCGCCGCGCGCGATGTTGGCGCGGTGAAGTTCGGCCCAGAGTTCGTTCTCGCTGATGCCGGGCTCGAGCTTCGCCTGCATCTCGCCCATCGCCGCCTCGCAGGCGACGATGGCGCGGCGCATGGCGAGAATTTCGTCCGGCGACTTGATGAGGCGCGCGATTTCCATCACCGCCTCGCCATTGCCGATGGACACGCCGAGGCGGGAGAGTTCGGCGACGCCGTCGGCGTTGAGGTGATCCACCGCGATGCGCATACTACCGCCGCCGTGCTCGCGCGTAAGGTCGGCGATGCCGGCCGCCCAGCGCGCGGCGCGCCGGTCCGTCAGGTCGCCGCCATACATGTACATCCACGACACCGCGGGCCTCACCTCGTCGACGACGCCGGAATGATCGGACAGGTGCTCGCAGGAGAAATAGTCGAACAGGACGACCGGCCCCTCGGTCGCGACGAAGCAATGTCGCGTCGGGTTGTGGGCGACCCAGAGCTGCATGTTGGTCGAGTCGGTCGCGTAGCGGATGTTGACTGGATCGTAGAGCAGGGCGCCGGCATAGTCGCGACGTCTCAGCTCGGCGCGGATGCGGTCGAGGCGGTAGCGGCGCATTGCGGGCAGGTCCGGCGCGGAGACGCCGGCCGCCGCCCATTCGGCCTCCGCTAACGCGCCGTAGCCGAGGAGGTGCTGGTTCAGCGAAGCGGCCTTGGCGCGGGACTGCGCCCGCAAAGCCGCTTCCTCGCCGGGGAGAAAAGGCGCGATCTTGCGGTGGCGGCCGAAAGAGGTGGAACGCCCCGGCTCGGTCATCGCGCTCTCGCTCTCACCCCCGCATCTTTGCGCCGCTCGCATCGAAAGGCGGGTCGACATTGATCCGCGCCGGGCGGCGGTGGCCGAGGATTTCGATCTCGAACAGGCCTTCGCTTTCGACATTGGCGAGTTCGGCAGGAACGTAACCTTGCGCCATCGACTTCTGCACATAGTGGGCATACCCGCCCGAGGTGACCCAGCCGACGACCGACCATTCGCCGTCGTGCAGGCCGCGCACGGCCGACGCGCCGGAGGCGGCCGACGAGCCGCGAATTTCCCGGCCCGACGCGTCGAAGCGGGGCGCGCCGAAATCGTGGGTCTTGCCGACGGTGCCGTAGTCCTTGCCGTTCACCTTCGCCCAGATCGGTTCGTCGCCCATCACGTCGGCATCGACCGCATCGACGACCAGTGAGACGCGGCGCAGTTTCGGCCCGTCCGCCAGTTCCTTCGCTGCGGCGTCGCGGCCGATGAAATCATTCTTCTCCATCTTGATGAAGCGGTCCATGCCACCTTCGAACGGGCCGTAGATCGGCCGCAACTCGCGGAACCAGGTCGGGAAGTTTTTCTCCAGACGCATGGAGAGCAGCGCGCGCATGCCGAAATCGACGATGCCGAATTCCGCGCCTGCCTGCTTGATCGCCTTGTAGACGAGTCGCTCATAGGCGGGCTGCATCCAGATCTCGTAGCCTAGGTCGCCTGTATAGGTGATGCGGTTGACCATGCAGGGGGCGCCGCCGACGGCCATCTCGCGGTAGTCCATGAAGCGGAAAGCCTTCGACGACACGTCGACGTCGACCAGCTTCTGGAGAAGCTTCTGGCTGTTCGGCCCGGCGATGGAGAGGCCGACCAGCGTCTGGTCGAAGCGGTGGATGCGCACCGAACCGTCCTTCGGCAGGTGCGTCTCGAACCAGCGCATGTGGTATTTCTGCGCGGCCGACGAGCCCCAGATCATGAACTTCTCGTCGCCGGTCTTGGCGATGGTGAAATCGCCGATCAGCTTGCCGAATTCGTTCAGCATCGGAGTGAGCACGATGCGGCCGGTCTTGGGCATCCGATTGGTCATGAGACGATTCAGGAAATCCTCCGAACCGCTTCCGCTGACTTCGTATTTGGCGAAGTTGGCGATCTCGGTGACGCCGACGCTTTCGCGCGTCGCCCGCACCTCGTTGCCGACATGCTCGAAATCATTCGAGCGGTGGAAGGAGACGATATCCTTCGGCTCCGAGCCCTTCGGCGCGAACCAGAGCGGCGTCTCGAGACCCCACGAGTCGCCCATGACGGCGTTCTGGGCGATCATCGTGTCATAGAGCGGCGTGGTCTGGGCCGGGCGCGCGGCCGGCAGTTCTTCATTGGGGAAGCGGATCGAAAAGCGACGCGAATAGTTTTCGCGCACCTTGGCGTTTGTGTAGCGCAGGCTCGCCCATTCGCCCCAGCGCGCCACGTCCATGCCCCAGACGTCGAAGCCGGGGTCTCCATTGACCATCCAGTTGGACAGCGCGAGCCCCACGCCGCCGCCCTGGCTGAAGCCGGCCATGACGCCGCAGGCGACCCAGAAATTGGTCAGGCCCTGCACCGGGCCGACCAGCGGGTTGCCGTCCGGCGCGAAGGTGAAGGGCCCGTTGATGACCTGCTTGATGCCGGCGTTGGCAATCCCGGGGAAGTGCCTGAAGCCGAGCTCCAGCGACGGCGCGATGCGGTCGAGATCGGGCGCCAGCAGTTCATGGCCGAAGTCCCACGGCGTATTCACCGGCGACCACGGCTTGCAGGCCTTCTCGTAGGTGCCGAGCAGGATGCCGTTGCGTTCCTGACGGGTGTAGATCTCGCCCTTGAAGTCGAGCACGCCGACCATCTCGCGGCCGGTCTCCTTGTTGAAGGCCTCGACCTCTGGCATCGGCTCGGTCAAGAGATACATGTGCTCCATGGCGAGCACCGGCAGTTCCAACCCGACCATGCGGCCGATCTCCCGCGCCCACAGCCCGCCGCAGTTGACGACGTGCTCGGCATGCACGACGCCCTGCTCGGTGATGACGTTCCAGGTGCCGTCCGGCTGCTGGGTTAGCTCCTTGACCGGATTGCGCAGCACGATCTCGGCGCCAAGCTTCTTCGCCGCCTTCGAATAGGCGATCGTCGTGCCCGACGGGTCGAGATGGCCCTCGACCGGGTCCCACATAGCGCCGACGAAATGGCTTTCGTCCATGAAGGGGAACATCGATTTCGCCTCGGACGGCGTGATCAGCTCGGTGTCCATGCCGAGATAGCGGCCCTTGGCATGGGCGAGGCGCAGGAAGTCCATGCGCTCCGGGCTGTCGGCCATCATCACGCCGCCGGTCAGATGCAGCGAGCAGGACTGGCCCGAGAGTTCTTCCAGTTCCTTGTAGAGCTGGACCGTGTAGGCCTGCAGCTTGGCGACGTTCGGGTCGCCGTTCAGCGTATGGAAGCCGCCCGCCGCGTGCCACGACGAGCCGGAGGTGAGTTCCGACCGTTCGATCAGCATGATGTCGGTCCAGCCGGCGCGGGCGAGGTGGTAGAGCACCGAGCAGCCGACGACACCGCCGCCGATGACTACCGCTTTGACATGGGATTTCATGAGGATGGGTCCGTTGGATGGGATAGGTGAATCGGTCTTGCGGCGAACGCGAACCGCAGATCGCCCGCGACGACATTTTCGGAAAGGCGTCCATCGAGGGCGGCGAGGATCGTGTCGCAGACGGCCGTGCGCTGCTTCAGCACGTCGTGATTCCAAAAGCGGAGAGTGGAATAGCCCAGCCGCCCCATGATGTCGTCGCGGCGACGATCATAGGTACTATCGGCATGCTGTGATCCGTCAACTTCAACGACGAGCCATTCCTCACGGCAGCAGAAATCCGCGAAATACGGTCCGATTGGAAACTGGCGGGTGAATTTAATGCCGCCGAGCTTTCGCCGCTTCAATTCCAGCCACAGCAACGCCTCGGCCCGATTGTCGCCCTTGCGCAAGCTGCGTGCTCTTTGCGTTGTGCCGTTCTTGCGGCGGCTTCGGGTGTTTGCGGCGCCTTCCCCCACACCGGGGGGGGGGGGGGGGGCGAGCGGGCCCCCCCCGGGGGGGGGGGTGGG